>JAQXEB010000188.1 GCA_029251065.1 Luminiphilus sp. | reverse complement strand
CTGCCAAAATACAATTGATAACCGACTGCTTCGCCGTAAGTTGTAATGAGGTAGGTGTTGAGCATGGGCATGTAGATGTCTGGCGTGTATCCGATCATCGACACCATACCGATGGCGAGACCGGCGCGCTGTGGCGCTACGCGAGTGGTATTGAAAGACGCCCAGTAAATACCCCGGACCCCGTAGATCAAAACTGACGACGTGGCGACCGCAAAGTACAGCAACGTATACGGTGAGTCGGCCGGCAACACTAAAAGCCCCAGTAACGACAGCCCGGCAAATGCGATGGCCACGCCTAACGATCTGACCGGATGATAACGGTCACCAATGAAACCTGCGATGACAGCACCCACTGGACGCATCCACAGCCGCACCGTCGTCAGTGCGGCTACCGCGACTGCATCTAATCCAAACTGTGTCTGCAAAAACGCCGAGTAGGAGTAGGTTGCCCAAAATACTTGATAGCCGGTGAGAATACAGAGCGCCACAAGCCACACCCGAATATTAGTCGCCAGACTCCAGAGGTCGGTAAGCGTCTCTCTCAGCCCGGCGGCGGCTTCTTCAGCCTGCGAGGGTGCGCTGCTCGCTCTGTCATCAGGTTCTTTGAGCACCACCCACAGAAATACGGAAATGACGAGACAGACCACACTGTAAAAGTAGATAACCTGAACCATCGCTTCTTCGTCCGCCACACCCAGTGACGACACTGCATAGGCAAACCAAGCAACAGCAATGGTGGCGAGTAAGGCTTCAAAGAGCCCTCGTCCTCCTTCCAGAAGTCCAAAGTAGCGGGCTTGCAGGTGTTCAGGCGCCAACAAGCTACACCCCTTGATCAGCGCCGCCCAAAAAGTCAGTCCCGTGGTGCAACCCCAGAGCCCGAAAATAACGCTAATCCAAAATGCCGACGGTAAGGTCGCGTACCAAAGTCCAATGACGCCGGTCATGCTGACGGAGAACGTCAGCAAAACACGTGGAGAAAAGCGGTCCGCCAACCAGCCACTAGGAACGTAGCTGAAGACAAACGCCATGCCTAAAATACTGTAGGCAACGCTCAGCTCAGCCAGCGATATACCAAAGGTTGAAAGCAAGGTGAGCTCAAAGTTTTGACGCAGGTACAGCAGCGGATAAATAGCGCCACCCGCCATAATAAGAAACAGCAACTTAATGTAACGAACGACCTCAGGGCGAGCCTGAATCGAGGATGTGTTTAGTGTCATAGTCCCCACCTTACCGTGAAGAAGCCTCAAGGTCTTTAGGAACCGTGAGCGCAGAGCGACTAACCGCTCCGACAGACTGACATGTTGATGACCTATCCACCACGAACCGCAGACAAAAAAAAGGGCACCAACCGGCGCCCTTTAGACTTGAAACTGCTTTAGCCCGTGGGCACATCAGTAAACGGTATGCCTTTGTCCATTCGTGGCTCCTGAGGAAGCCCAAGGACTCGCTCAGCAATGATATTAGTCATAATCTCATCGGTACCGCCGGCGATACGTAATCCGGGAGCGCCCATGTAGGACCCAATAATATTGTCGGCCAGCTTTGAACGACTCGAGTCCCAAATTGCGCCAGACGTTTCCAGAAGATCCATGCAAAAAGACGCGAGTTGCTGCATTTTAGGCGCACCAACCAGTTTTCCGATGGAGTTTTCAGGGCCGGGAATATCACCGCGCGACAGCGCTGAAAGCGTGCGGTAGCTGGTGTACTTAAGACCCGCCTCCTCCACGTAGAAGCTCGCGAGTCGTGCTTTAACCGCGCTGTCTTCGATGGCAGGCTTGCCGTCGATCATCACTTCTTTGGCGAGTGCGACTGCCAATGCGACATTGACGCCACTGCTGCCCGCACCAATCGCCGCCCGCTCATTCATAAGCGTTGTTAGCGAGACCTGCCAGCCTTGACCGACCTCACCCAGCCGTTGTGAATCAGGAATGCGAACGTCAGTAAAGTAAACCTCGTTAAATTCCGACTCTCCCGTCAACTGCTTAATGGGCTTAATCTCAATGCCCGGCGACTTCATGTCGACAAAGAAATAGCTCAGGCCCTTGTGCTTGGGTACGTTGGGGTCGGTTCG
>JAQXEB010000187.1 GCA_029251065.1 Luminiphilus sp. | reverse complement strand
ACCACGTGGTAGTGCTCTGCTAGAAACGGCGCAATAAACGCAAAACAGCGCGCGTGCGCTAAGAAGCCATGCATCAGTAGTAAGGGCGGATTCTCCGGATTACCCCAGCGGAAATAGTGGACTTTGCAGCCGCCTGAGTCGATCCACCCCTCTTCTCGCGGAACCTGTAACGCACTGACCAGCCAAGCGGGTGCTTGCTGAGGGTCAGTGGGGAGTTCGCTCGAGAGGCTACAGACCTCGGTTACCTGCGTATTCATAAACATCCATTCACACTTGGGAGTAAGGGAAAAGCCAACTCGCGTCACCGCAAAAATACGGTCGGTCAAGTCGCTGCTGAGTCACGCGCGCCGTGATCGACTGTGAAAAGTCTCGGTTACGCGGGTGAACTTACGCACCCACGTTCTGGGCAGATCGATGGCGCAACAACTTAGGTCTCATTGCTGACAAACGCGGGGTACTGAGCAGCAACGTTTTCGTGAAGATAGACCCAGTTCGTGCCGTGCATGACAGCCCGGTGCCGTGCATCCGCAGAGACGTGATCCTCAGGGGCGTACTCAGCATCACCCTCAAACAGTACCGCTACGGCACCATCGTCTTTTGTGAAAATGGGAAATACTTCGTGAGGTGACCGCTGAGTCTCTGCCTCTGTCATTGCCGCAGTATTCGAGTAGCGCAGTAAACTGCACAGTGTGATGTAAGTGGGTGGAAGCATGCCCAGCTGGCCGTTCTCATGCTGCGCCACAGCATCTGCAACGCCAATCCAGGAAAAGTCATGAATCTCACTGCCATCAATCTCGACCTCTGCGCTTTCAGCCAACGGTGCTGCGTATATCCAGGTCTGAAATCGCTTGGGCTCGACTACAGGGGTCGTCCAACGACTTAGATGAACCATCTTTTTGAGATCAGGTCTGAGCCCACACTCTTCCTCTGCCTCGCGAGCTGCAGCGATTCGAGCAGCAGTATTCATATCGCCACCCGCTTCTTCAATGTCGGCGGGCTCCAGTGCGCCGCCAGGAAATACCCAGAGCCCACCAGCAAACATTAGCGCCTTGTTACGCTTTAGCATGAGCGTTTCCATGCCATTGTGGGTGTCTCGCAGCAGCACAACGGTACTTGCAGGGCGCGCATCTGGAATATTGGTCACGACTGATCTCCTACTACTTTTTATTACGGTATCACGATTACCGACCACTGAATCCGACAATACAGCGGCTCTAAATCTAATGACTTTTGTGTCAGAACGACGCTAGAACTCCGCGTCAAAATGAGCGCCATCTAATGCGCTCAAAGTCACCGACCGAGATCACGAGCGCGCGGGGTCTGCCAGCTAGGCCGCGCGGTGGTCACGCGACAACTCGGGGATGCCTCTCCCGTCAACGGCCGACGCAAAAAAAGCTCGTTATCGCCCTGATAGGCGCATCAGTGAAGCTCACCTCGAAGTCCGGGACAAGCGGCGCTCACCACCGCGAACAACCTCAGCGACGAACCCAACCCTCAGAGCTCTGCAATTGCGTTACCGAGCCAATCCATCCTCGTGTCCAGCCAATCCACCAGATGATCAACTTCTTCCTGGTACGTGTCATAGACCACCGGATTGGGCCACACGTATTCGCCAAGCGTTTGCCAAATAGAGTCGTTTTCAGCTTGCGCCAGGTCGAGCGATTGAGACCACGTGGCGATATTTTGCTTAATCGCGGGCCGTTGTGAGTCGAAGTAAGCGTAACGCTCTTTGACTCTCTCAGCGAACGCCGGATCCTCCAACATTCGACTGATCCAGTCGTTCCACCTGACCCACCAACCCTCGGGGAATGTCGCGTCGGCGTAGTCAACGTTTCCAAACCCAAGGTCAAAGTCCCAGATGGGTCCCATCTTAATTTTCTCGCCAGGAACCCAGTGCATGAAGATGCTTGAATACCACTGTGCATCGACATTTTTGGCAATTTCGTTAATCAGAAACCAGTCAACGAAACTGTCCACGTCAGCGTAGGACGCGTAACCCGTCTCGGGGTCAGCAAACTCGGCGCTAAAGAGCACGGCTTCGAAGTCATTGAGGTGTTGACGGACCTGACTAAACTCAGGGTCAGCGTAGTCTAAGTTCGGCTCTTTAATATTGATGAGGTAGGTGTCTGTGCGAAACGAAACGTCATCCGGATCTAGGCGGCTGGGCTGGTCAATTTCAAGCAAAAATCCTGTGTCGCCAATGTCGACCCTGTTACCACCGTCTTCAACTTTTTCAGAGATGTGGTAAATGCCATCATGACTGCCATTTACAAAGACTTCTGCGTAATGCCCACTGGGTGTCCACGCCAGAGTGCTCATGCTGCCCAGCTCAAACGCCAGGTGGTTGCGCATGACGGTTTTGTCAGAATACTCTGCGAGAAAGAGCCACTTTTTGTCTTCAAGCATTCCGAACAAGGCGCGCTTCGACTCGAGCTTCATTTGATAGGGCTTTTTAGGGTGCTGCCAAGTTGAGTTACCACGGCCTCTGATTTCCATGGCCATTTCATCAACCGAGTCGTAATTGCGCCAGCCGTCCATCATGAAGGTACCCGCGACGTAATCTTCTTTGGACGTAATGGCGTTATCGGTATTCAAGTAAATGATAGGGAGGCCCGTAAACCGCGTCAGATCAACGTCGTACGTCTTGGTCACCCCCGACTCATTTTCCACGGTGTAAGACACGACACCGGTGAGATCTTGGGCGTCCTCCCCGGACGCTTGTGGTGCCCCATTGACCAGCACCTGAGACCCCTCGAAGGTAAACGTAGGCACCATCGACGTTACCGCGGCGTCACTTGGAAGTCGGGCGACAAACGTGTCACCGTCAATCCTGAATTCAATGTCAGCATCTAGATCGGCGTTATTTTGCGCCAGTAACGTAAAGCTCTGTAAAACAGGATCCGGTATTGGAATGACCGGCGCAGGGGTCACCGCGGCAGACTCTGAGCTAGAACCGCCACCACCGCCACCGCAGGCACTGAGCACTAAAATAAGAGGCAGCAAAACTGCCGATTGACCAACGCGCTGTAACATTTCGAAGTACCACTCTTTAATGACTGTACAACCATTTCGCCTGCCGGTAATGAACGGCGAAGGCCCGCGGACGAATAGTAATCAATGATGTCTGAGCGCGCCACGGAATCTCTGAGCTTTAGTGGTGCTGCCAATGAGCAGTTTGGGCAGTAACCCGGCAATAGCGGACGAGCAGTTGATCTTGGCGCTGCGGGCAATGCATTGACTGACACCATCGGCACAGCCAGGAGGCGTCCTTCCCCGGCGGGCACTCAGAAAGATCGGAAATGACGTCTATTTGGCATTCGACCAGTTGCATTAATGGAACCACGAGCTCCTGAAAGCCCAGTGCTTTAAGGGCCGCTACAGTCATATTACTGCTCTCCACCATGCGCATCGCCCACCGCCAACCGGGTGCTGGGTCGCTCCTAAGCTTTTCACAGGCGATCTGTAACGCGCCCCCTATCACTAAAAAGGCGGTGTCGTAGTCATGTGCGCGTAAGTAGTGAGCACCCTGTTCGGTCAATAGCTTCCATGACACATCGGCGGCACCAGGCGAGCGACAGATAATACTCAGTGCCTCAGCGTCCAGAAAATTAGGGGTTAAAACGCAGGGTGCGAACATAACGTGACTGTGATCAAGAAACGGCAGCAAAGACTATCGCGCGGAATGCATTAATGCAAATGATTATCATTTACATTAAAGTATTGAAGGGCAGCTGCTCTACAGCACAACCACCCAGTGGGCACAGAACCCTCAAGAGCACGCCACACAACGATCCAACCCGCTTTTTGCCGTTCAGCGACAGAGATACGTCCTGACGATCGTGATACGTCACTCACAGACGACTAAACGCTCATTTCACACAAAAATACGCGTCAAACCCGTTGCTTGCCTGTCCAAACCGTCGCTATAGTAATCGCGAGCCACCCATGGAGTGACGGGTTATGTCAGGCGACATTCAGTCTCCCATCGACACACGTTCGGAAACGTCTGCGAGCGGTTTCTCGGGACTTTTAGCCTCGGTGATCAATGCAGGCCGAGATATTTTGGCGCGTCGTCGACAAGGCTCTGCGCAAGCGCCCTCTGAGGACTTACTCACCAAATGTCGACAACTCTTGCATCATCGCGGTGAGGCCTCTGGTCTGGCACTGGCCTGTGAGGTCATGGCGGACTATGAAGCACTGGATCTACCCAATAAACTTATATTTTTTGAGGCCTTGGCCCGAGACTTTGGCGCTGACAGCGACGCCATAATTGCGGCCGCCGACCGCTATAAGGCCGACCCCAGTTCGCACAATCTTACCGATCTCTCGCGTGTCACCGAAGCGGCTAGGGTTAAACTATTTCGGCGAATGAACATGGCACCGAGCGCCACGCCATTACTGGTGAAAATGCGC
>JAQXEB010000186.1 GCA_029251065.1 Luminiphilus sp. | reverse complement strand
CAGCCCGAGCACGAGGATGGTAAAAACCGCCGGCGCGATAAACGATGGGGGCTCTTGACCAGGTGGCCGCCTTTTCAAGGGCATTTACCCTTGAGACCGTAGAGCGCCAAACACGTGCGCATCGAGCCGCGCTGGGCGCCGCGCACCGTTTTTATTTTCAAGGGCGGGCGACATGACGGGTTCGCCAGACAATGACCGCGAGAAGCAGGAGCATGTACCACTCTGAACTTCCACCCGAACTTGGCTTATCTTGCACGGTAATGGAAAGTGGGGCCGGCACACTAACCGCACCGTCGCTCACAACAACCTCAAAGCGGAGTGTTTCTGTTGCGCTCACCTTGGGCGTCGTTATAGTCACCGAGGCCGCATTTCGACCAGAGATCGTGGCAAGTGACCCTGACGTTTGCGCCCAGGAGTACGTGTAATTCTCTCCGGCGGCGGCATTGGTTACTGCGACAGAGGCACTGACGATGCCGCCTTCCTGGACCGATGAAAGATCCACAGCGACAGCCACCTCAGGTGAGATATTCGTCACGCTCACAACATACTCTTCAGTCGTGACGTCGACCCCGTCGCTCACTGAAACGCTAAAGATCAGATCCTCAGAGACTGCAGCGATTCGTGGAAGGCCAATAGCCAGATCAGGAGTATTTTGTCCTGAGAGCGTTGCCGCACTTCCTGATGTTTGACTCCACTGATACGTGTACGTATCGTCTTCGGCCGCGTTTGTGACCTCAACCGAAACGGCGGTCTGAGCGCCCTCCTCCAGTAAATCTTGCGATGCTGACAACGAGAGTTCAGGCGGCACATTGGTTACTTCAAGCGAGAACTGCTCTGTGACCTGACCACCCGCACCATCGTCGACCGTAAATGCAAAAACGAGTGTCTCTGTATCCTTAACCCGTGGCGAGGTAATGGTCGCCTCTAGCGTGTCGGCCCCCTGCAACTCAGCCTCAGGTCCTGAAAGTTGAACCCAGTTGTAGGTCAACACATCGCCCGAGTTCCGATCTGTCGTCTCGGCGACCACGCCAACGGAGGCCCCCTCTTCAACGCTGTCACTGTATTTGTCCAAGGACAATCGGGGCAAACTGTTGTCGCAGACTACCGAGTCACCCGGCACCGTTTCGAACAGCATGGGTGAGGCAATATTAGATACTGAAACATTGTCTATCCACCAACCGTAGTCGGCCACCGACTGATCCGACACAATGCGGAATCGGAATCGAACCTTGGATCCGTTCAAACTGGCACCAAAGCTAATGGTCTCGCGCACGCCCTCGAAAGAACTTGCGTCTAGACGTCCGTTGTACGCGGGCCGACCCGACAATGCCGACTGATTAAAGTCGAGCAATGTACTCGGATAGCCGACACTAAACTGGCCCCCGGCGTCTGCCGCGTCTTGCCAGTCACCCCCGTCAACGCTGATTTCAACAACACCACCATCCCAGTCAGCTTCGATCCAGTAGTAGTGCCAAAAACTAATCGCAAAATCGGCGCCCTCGCCAACCGTGAATTCGATGGTCTCGGTCACCACATCGGTCGGATACGGGTTGTTGAGTAAAAGCATGACCCGAGTGCCTAGCGGCTCACCCGTAAAACTCTGAAACAACGGCACGTTTTCAGCGTCGACGACTTGGGTGCCCTCAGCGGGAATGGACTCTTGGTAAAGGACACGCTCTTTGAAGGCTGAGAAAAACGACCGTGACTCCATGTCCTCCAGGACCTGATCGCCCACCAATGGCTTGGGCTCAAAGTCGTAGTTTACAACGGTCGCCAGTTCAACGGGGGCGGGCTCTACCGTTTCATCGCCCGTCTCAACTTCCAAGAACTGAAGCTCCATAGTCAGAGTATCCGCTGTCCCTGCTGCGTTGAGCACCACTTCCATTTCAGGACTGAATACAGTTTCGAACAAATCAACATTCGAAAATTCAACCATCCCGCCGTTTTCCAGGGTAACGTCGTGACCACTCGTAACAACCGCTTGTGCGCGGATCATTGATAAAAATTCAGAGCCCGTATTGCTGACGTCAAAAGAAATTGTTCCGGTCTCTCCGACATCCAAAACGCCGTCGCGCGAGCAAAAGCCCGCATCGAGGCCATCAAAATCTTCAGTCAGATCAAAGTTTTCGGTTTCATAGGTCGACAACTGACTCAGATACGACTCCGACACACCGGACAGAGGGTAAGCACCGCGCGACGGTGGAACCGCACCGAGCCCCATTCCTCTGCGCGCAAAAGCTTCAATCGCCAGCGTATAGTCCGCCGTATCACTTGCGTACATCGCCGCGAGAATAGCGTCGCGCGCCTCGGTGTAGGTGGGTGCAATCGGTGTCATCTTGTAACCGACGACAAGGTAATCTGCCATTCGACTCTCCGCCTCGCTAAACGCATGCACGTCGAGTAATCCCACGTAGATATCCCACAACATCGAGGCCCAGACCTCACCAGCAGCATGGGGCGAACCGTTTGAGGTTGACGGCAAGCCGTCGGGCTCAGCGCCGTCTTGAATATGAGTAAAGGTCAGCGGGTTGACTGCCATATTGACGGTATAAGGTGCGCGTCTTACCGAATTGGTAAAGTTGGCCACGTGTGTGCTTACCGTGTACCCCGTCTCGAAGTTCGCGTTTCCTTCGATTTGAGCATGGGACTCCCGAAGCAGGAACATGAGTGCATGAAAGTCACTCCACCCCTCACCCATCGCGCGTCCTTGAAAATTAACCAGACCGTTCGCATTACCCACCAAGCGATTCTGAATGTAGTGTCCCCACTCGTGCGCAATGATGCCGTTATCAAATGTGGAATCTTTGAGTGCGCCGTTAGACAGTAGCTCAGCAGTGACCTCTTCGGATGCTTCGATTAATGCGCGCACGGGTGCGATGTCATTGAATGAAACACCAACCGTCGGGACGACATTTGGCGTCACGTCGCCGAAAAGTACGTAATCGTCAGTCACAATAACGAGTGCTGCAGCACCGGCTATGCGCGCATTTTCTGCCTGTGTGACATAGGTACAATCCGTGGCGGTGGGGCTGTCGACAAGTAGAATGTTTCCAGCGACCTCCTCAACATTGGTGATCGCCTCACAGGCATCGGTTTCTGTACCTCCCTCACCCACGAGACCGTCAGTAGGCACAACGAGCCTCGCCGACAGAGTGGGGTATACCTGAGGGCCAAACATTGCGGGAGCGGTAAAACCCATGAGACCAATCTCGGGATGCGAGGTGATCGTCAAACCAAAGTCATCGCCGTACTCGATATCCTTCGACAGGAATAAATACTGCTGCATCCTCGGACTCGCGCCGTCCGCCGGTGTGTACATGTTCGCGTTGTTAAACCCCGATGAGTCCTGTCCTTGAACGATCAGCGGATCGCCTCCAACGCCACCTCGGTCGTAATTCAAAAACTGCGCGTTGAAGGACTGCTCATCAAATCCATGGTCATACCACCAATCGTGAAGGTAGTTGTTCATGTAGAACAAATTCACAATTGCCGCGCTGTAATTGTCCTTTGTGGAACCGTTAACGGGATCGTAGACATAGTTCCAGGCCTGATCTGAGGTAAGATCGGGGGAAATATCAGTCTCGTCCTTCTCATCACCGCCCGTGATATCACCATAAGCAAAGGCATTATTGCCTTCCAGCGCATTGGTGAATCCAGGAATCCAAGGATCGACAGTGCTCAAAATCGGGAGTGCATCGACAGTGATTACCGTCATATCGACGATGTCTGTCGCGTCAGGCTCCTCATCGATCTTAGGAATGACATCGCCATGCGGCCCTTGCAAAAGAGACTGATCTGCTTGGCGCCCAAATACGCCGTACTCATAAGCTTCATTTTCGACCAAGTTTCGGCGGTAAAGTACCTCTCCGTCTTTATCGACAACAAAGCTATAGAGCATCTCTTGGCCGGAAGTCGGGTGTGTCACGCCCACCTCAAGGTAATGCGCGGGAATGACCTCACTCTCACCCGGAAAATACACACGCTTAGCCCGCAAGAGTCCGCGAAGCTCAAGGTCTACATTGGTCGTAAGCGTTGCCACATCGAAACGACCACGCCTCTTCGCATCAACCACCGTAGCTGATACTGGCGAGTCGGCCAGATCCGAGAGCGCGGCTGAAAACGCCCTATCCGTCGAGCCGAAAGATCTCAGCTTTGGGCTGCCGATCTGACCGGCAGGTACGGACGCAAAATACCCCGAGGCCGCCACCATGTTGTGGTCTTGATCCATCAAAATGTTCAGCTCGCGATTAAAGACCTCCACACCGAAAAGCGCCTGTCCAAACTTAGCGACAATGGCGCCACGACCTCTATTGTGAAGTGAAGTCAGGTCTGCAGTTTGCGCTTGCTTCTTATGCTCAGCGCCCACCCCACTCATTAACGCTAAGTAGTGTCGAGCAGCAAACTCCGCTCGATCCAAATCTTCGACGCCGTTAAACGACGGGCGTTTAATCGTCGCGCGATTCCAGCGAAACGTGGTCGAACCCAAGTCTTGATCGTATTGGTCTAGGGGAAAACTACTGCTCGTTCTCAGTCGCTGACTCGCTGGGAGTGCTCGACGAGGTAAAACAAGTCCATCTTCCGTCAATACACCGATGCTGGAGTCAATGTTTGGCTTGGACACTGCCACAGGGGACACAACGGAGTGCGACGTATTGGATACCCCAAGGAGGAGGAGAAGAAAAATTATCAGGTCTTTACGACGGAGCGGAGTCATAGCTCCTCCTTATTAAAATGAGCGCGTCGTTACACCTCCCAACATTAGCACTTTTTGCATACCCTGCCGACACGGAACCATGAACGTCCGTGCGTCAACGAATCGGTGTGGCGCATTGAACTTTCGGCGGTCGATGGTAAAAAAAGACGTCTATAAGAGTCTAAGCGTTGGCTCCTGCATGACGCCAAGTTGCTCACGCAACTCCAAAATATGATCGGACCAAAACCGGGCCTGGCCAAACCAAGGGAAGGCCCTCGGGAACGCGGGATCGTCCCATCGCGACGCCAGCCAAAATGCGTGGTGCATGATCCTTAGCGTCCGTAAGGCCTCTATCCAAGCGAGTTGACGAGGGTCAAACTCGTGAAACTCCTCGTATCCCGAGACAAACTCACTCAGCTGACGTTCCTGCTGGAAACGATCACCACTGAGAAACATCCAAATATCTTGAATCGCGGGGCCCGATACGCAATCGTCGAGATCAACAAAGTGCGGCGTATCATCGCGCCAGAGAATGTTTCCAGTGTGGCAATCGCCATGCACCCTTTGCATGTCGCGCTTGGTCATTGTCGAGAGCAACGATGCTGCTGTCTGTTCGCAGTCTTTTGCGAGGGTACTGTAAGCGTTCAACAGCTCACGGGGCACGGCCTGCTCCTCTAAAAACATTCGGGACTCGGTAGCCATGCGTTTTGACGAGATGTCTCGTCGATGTAAAAACGGTTTGGCGCGCCCTATGCGATGAATTCTCCCCAAGGTCTGACCCAGTCGGTAGAGGTGGTCGGGGTTGTCGAGCTCTGGTGGATAGCCGCCACGACGTTCAAACACACTAAACCGTTGGCCGTAGGCGTGATGGAGCGTTTTATCATTGACCCGCATAGGGGCGACAACTGAAATTTCGTGATCTACAAGCTCTTCCGCAAACGAATGTTCCTCAAGTATCTGTGCGTCAGTCCATCGACCGTGCCGGTAAAACTTCATGACAATCGGTTGCGCCTCTTCAATACCCACCTGATAGACACGATTTTCGTAGCTGTTCAGCGCTAAAAGACGAAGATCACAGACAAAGCCGATACTCTCAAGACAATCAACCACGCAATCAGGGGTCAACGAGTCATAAGGATGACTCATTCGTTAGTCTCACACGGGTCAATCATCGACTTATTCTCGCTTAAACGCCTTTGCATAGCTTACCCGATCCAGACCCAGTGCTCATAGGTAAGGCTCGACAGATTGGCCGCACGACACAAAAAGCACGGTGACTCTGTGACCTCCTCTGGTTAATATCGCCCCTTTGCTCAGGCATGGCCAACAAGTGAGGGTTTCGTGCAATTTGATCATGTCGTGATCGTTGTGGACGACCTAGACCACGCTGTATCGGCCTTCATCAATGAGGGATTCAATGTCGTCAGCGGCGGCAAAAACGGACCGACGCACAACGCGATCATTGCCTTTTTTGACGGCACCTACATTGAGCTTATTGCCCTGCAGTCAAAAATCGTTCGCCGCGTATTTCAGTGTGCCAATGCGCTTGGATTACTCCGGCTAAGAGGCCGACTTCGCAAAGACTTCAATAATCGACTAATGACATGGTTTGGTAGCAAGCAGGGATTCATGGACCTGTGTGTCCGAGCTGAGAGTCTCGATGCGTTGTTACAACGCAGCCAACACCTAGGTGACGTCTTTACCCCCAGTCTTATGTTTACCCGCACTCGCCCGGACGGAATTAAGGTGATGTGGCGCCTTGTGGGCGCTTGTGATTTAGCGGCGCCTTTTTATATCGAAGACGTCACTGAGCGGCTCTTGCGAATCCCTGAGGGTGAAGCGCAGTCTCACCCAAACGGGGCATTGGGAATTCTACGAATCGAGACCAATCAAGTGCCTCTACACCCCATGAATAACGTCCAATTTGTCAAGGACGTCTCGCTCGCACAAAATGAGTTTAAGGTCGCCATTCGGGCCGATGTCACCCAGCCGAAAGTCCTTAATGCGCAAAAAATTTATGGTGCAAAGATCGTGATTCAAAGCCAGTAACCAGCCAGAAAGCTCAAACAAGATCCTGTGAACATGTGGCAAAGCGCATACAACTCAACGACGACAGTGATCGAAGCCAAGACCTCGATTACCCTGACTTAACGCAGATACGAATATTTGGAAAGGACCCGCATGAAACACTTCTCTCCAGCGGCAGACAACAATAAAGATCACATTTTGCAGGCACTACGCCCCTATTTATCCGGCAATCTGTCCGTTTTAGAAATCGGGAGTGGTTCAGGACAGCACGCACTGCACCTGGCTCAAGCAATGCCGAACTTAACGTGGCAGCCCACTGATCGTGGCGCAGGATTTCCCGACCTCGTCGAGAATATTGCAGCCTATGGCGGTGATAATATTTCACCTCCTGCGTTACTCGATCTCGCAGATGATATCTGGCCGGTCAGTCGTGTCGATCGTATTTACTCAGCGAACGTGCTCCACATTGTCCCTAAGACCCTTGGCGAGCGTCTTCTGCGAAATGCATCGAAAGTGCTCAGTGAGCGCGGTTTTCTCTTGCTTTACGGGCCCTTTAAGTACGGGGGGAACTTCACCACACCGTCCAATGCACAGTTTGATCAGTGGCTAAAAGCACGTCATCCGGAAAGCGGGGTACGAGACTTTGAGTGGGTCGAGCACCTCGCGTCGCAAACGGGGCTTCATCTGACAGCCGATGTTGCGATGCCAGCAAACAATCAACTATTGATCTTTGGCGTATAGCCCTCTCGGCGGCTCGGTGCAGCCCCTTCCTGTGCCCCTATAAAGTTCTGACGCGCTAAGTATCGGAATAGCGCGGAGGCCTCTTTTCAACAAAGGCCTGTAACCCTTCTTTAAAATCCTCAGTACCCGAGCACAGAACCTGATTCCGATTTTCTATCGCCATAGCCGCCTCTAAACTTCCCGCGTCAATAGACATATTGAGCCCTTCTTTTGTCAGCCGAAGCCCCATCGGCGACGTGGCCAGCATTTCATCTACGAACACTTGGCCCGCTTTTGCTAACCCCGAGTCGGGCACCACCTCGTTAACAAGACCAATCGAAAGTGCTCGGTCCGCATCAACAAAGCGACCCGTCAGCATCATCTCCGAGGCCAAGGTGACACCGACTAGGCGAGGAAGAAAGTAACTGACGCCCATGTCACACGATGACAGTCCAATTTTTATGAAGGCCGAGTTCATCTTCATACTTTTACCCGCCACACGAATATCTGATGCCAATGCAAAAGCAAATCCGCCGCCACTCGCCGCACCCTGTATAAGCGAAATAACGGGCTGAGGGCACCGACGCATTTTTACGTAAACGTCGGCCAAATGCCCCTGAAACCCAAAGCCACCGCCAAAGGGAGCACCCTTGAGTCCGTTAGGGTCTTTCATATCAAGCCCCGCACAAAAAGCGCGTCCGGCACCTTGCATAACCACCACCCTGCAAGACCGATCTTGATAAAGGTCACCAAAATAACGCCCAAGCTCAGTCGCCATCTGCGTATTAATCGCATTCAGGCGGTCGGGACGGTTAAGCGTTAACCAATGGACATCACCCCTCACATCAATATCAATGGTTTCGTAGCTAGACACAGTGCCTCTCTCAGGTTGTTGCGAACGTGAGGCTGAGTGTCCACAAAGTGGGTGTTTCAAGCAATGTTTATCCAAGCTATGGCGTTTACGACGATGTTTGGAGGGCTAAGGCTCTTTTTAATTTTCCTCAAGTCCGATTTTTGCTAGCGTTGCGGTTCAGCATTGCCGGCAGTGGACTAGACATGGAAGACAGGCGCGAGAGTGACCGACGCAAAGAGGAACGACGCAAAGAACAAGAGCGGCGCCAAGTACCTCGGGATACCCCCGATAGGCGCGAGGAAGAGCGACGCAAAGGCGAACGACGCAGCGAGTAACAAATCGGCTTTGGGCGCTCAATGAGACCTGAGCGCGTGTTTTTTATTGGGGTCGTGCAAAACCGCCGACAGACAAGTCTTTCAGGAAAACGATCATGAGCCGAAAAACACTCTCTCGCCTTGTGGCTGCTGTAGCCGTTATCTTGCTCAGCCAACCGGGTGTCGCTCAGAGCTTAGGGAATCTCGCTCAGTATCCACCCATACCCAAAACCCTGACGGTGACGACCGCAGACGATGGTACGCCAGTGATCGAACCTGCAGAGATTGTCTTCGAATCCGGACGCTACTATCGTTTGACCATTGAATGTCCTGATGTTCGCGATGACCTACGTGGCTGGCGAATCGAAATGCCACAACTGCTGCGTAACGCACACCTGCGCTTAGTCACGATTGGAGACATAGAGGTTCATCTGCAAGGCTTAAGTTTCAACGCGATTGAATGCGACGAGATAGGTGCAGCGCACGTGAGTTTTGTACCGATTAAACCCGGCGCCTACGAGCTTTACGTGGGCAATGTTCCGCTTGCACTTGGGAGACCTATGGGCGAAGCAGGTGTTCAAAGAGCTGGCAAGCATGTCTTCGGTCAATTGAGAGTCGAATAAACGCCCGCCTTTTTGCGGCCCTTCCGTCGATCACTCTCCCCGAGAAAGGGCCTCTTAGATCCGTATTTTTAAACCCCTGCCGATTACCCTCGGCCAATGACTGAATCAGACAACGCCAAGGAAAAATGCCAAGAACTGCACGTTTCAAACACCCCAAGGTCGTTATCCGCGAGGCACTTCACCGGCTGCAGTCGACCCCCGCGTCAAGGCGGTATCGAGTGGTCTTTTTGTTACTGGTCGCCGTCTCGTCAGTCACTCAGTCCTCTGTGCTTGAAGAGGTCATCGTCAGTGGGACTGTTGACCCCAGGGTGAGCGAGCTCGTCACAAGCCAAGGAACCCGATCTGTGACCCGTCAGGAGCAAATTAGTCTAGCGTTGTCGCCAGCAGACCTCATGGTGGCAATACCCGGTGTTGCAGCCTCGGGACAAGGCGGATTGTTCCAAAGCTATAGTCTGCGCGGTTTTGGCCGTTCCCGAATCCGTACGGAGGTGTCGGGTGTACCGATCATCACAGACCGGCGCGCAGGCAACTCGCTATCCTTTTTACCCCCGACGTTTATCGACACGATCAGGGCTGACATGGGTCCTGCGTCGAGTCTGTATGGATCAGGTGCGATGGGCGGTGTCATGAGCGTGTCACTGGATACACCTGCTCGCACATCGTTGGAGGTGAGCCGATCGTCGATGGGGGGGGCCAGTAGTGCTGTTATCAAAGCGCCAATCTCTGAAACCCGCTCAGTGATGGCCTCGTTCCGTAAGAGCGACCGTGGTCACAGCAGCACTGCCCTACCCTTGAACACACAATTCGAGCAGTCATCGCTCTATCTGCGGGAACAAGGGGCGGTGGGCGGTGCCTTTGTCTCTGGAGAGTTCCTGGCAAGTCGTGGGAGCAACATCGGCAAGAGTAATACTTATTTTCCCGATGAACGCGTCAGCGGATACCCGGAGGACCGACATGAGCTGATCAATCTTCGGATCGGTCTTCCGAGTCGAGCACTGCTACAGGGCTACTTGCACCAACAGGCTTGGACAGCGAGCACCGATCGTCTTGAAGATCGCAAGAACACAACCCACTACGAGAGCCTGACCTATGGGGGACTGTGGAGTGCAATTCGGACGTCAGATGCTCACGACGATCGATATGGTGTTGAACACACGGGGCGTCGTAGGGTCAATATCGCCCAAACCGAAGTCGCGATCGGTGCGACCCCTATCTCCAGTGACTTGGTATCAGACGGTGTGGAGCACGTAACCGGACTGTTCGCCGAGCGAACGTGGCACTTTGAAAACGTGACTCCCCAAGTTGGGATTCGCGTCGACAGCGCTCGCGCGACCAATAGCGGAAATACGCGGTCCCACAAGGACCTCAACGTTCAAGCGCGCGTCAATTGGCGCTTGACTCAAGATTGGTCCCTTGATTGGGAGGTGGGGAGCGCTTATCGCTTACCCACATTAAGCGAGCTGTACTTTAGCGGCAAAACACCGCGTGGCGAAGTCCGTGGCAATCCCAATTTGGCACCTGAAAAAACAGTGGGTCTTCAAACCACCTTGCTCAGAGAAGGCATCACAACCACTTTCGAGGTCACTGCCTTTTCTACCCGGGTAGAGGACTACATCGAACGCTTTGAAATGACCGATGAGTTGCGCGCTTACAGAAACATTGGGTCCGGCGAGCTTTGGGGGCTTGACGGCCAGCTGATCTGGCGTAACCGTGCTTTTACACAACGTTTGAGTTGGCAGTGGCAGAAAGGGACCTCCGCATCAGGCGCAACCTTGGCCGATCTGGCGCCACCGAGCCTTCGGTACAATGGAACCTGGGCATCGAGTCGCTACTCCCTCGGGCTTGATGTGCGATACCAAGCATCACAGGATACTGTCGGCCCGGGTGAGAACCCCCTGAACTCCGTGCTCATCGTGAGCGCCAGTGCCCTCTGGAAATTCTCTGAAAAATGGCATAGCGAAATATCAGTAACCAACGGACTCGACCGTGGATACCGAGTGAGTGCTGACGACGAT
Source organism: Luminiphilus sp. (assembly GCA_029251065.1). Classification (GTDB taxonomy): domain Bacteria; phylum Pseudomonadota; class Gammaproteobacteria; order Pseudomonadales; family Halieaceae; genus Luminiphilus. Next base: position 7,373 of record JAQXEB010000186.1, on the reverse strand, counting down.
GCGCCGCTCTCCGTGGGAAGAGCGGTAACAGTCACCCTCCTATGGCAGCCCTAGTCCCTTTCCAACGCATTAGCGTCTATGCCCTGCCCAACGGTCCAAGGTGCTCCTGCTGCCTGCATTTCGCGCGTTAGCGTCGGCAAGACTACATTCACCAACTCGTTAAGCTGTTCCTTTACCGGCTCGAATACCGATCCGGCGTGCTCAACGCTCTGCCGGTGACTGGCCGTCGGGCCGTAGCTTGAGTTAGAGACGCCTCTGCGCGCGTGTCCAAGCCAGCTGCTGACACTCATGGGTCCGTAACCACCAATGTCGTCCTGCACATCGAGACCGAAAACAATCTCTTCAATCTCAAACAATTCGGCGCGTATCGCATGAATACGACTACTGCCCGACGCCAATGGACGCGACATACGTGCAAGCATTGTGGTCAGACGGTCGAGCTGCTGTCGCGCATCTCGAATCGTGTAACGCGCAGCAGCCGTCTGACCGTAGAGCTCGTCAAGTTCAGTATTAAACCGCTCGATCTCGTCAAGCGGCGCACTCGGCAACGCACCCGTTCTCAGACGTTTCACATTAAACCCAACCGGACCTGCCAACACCTGTGTCTCACCGTTGTGACCCACCACCAACTCAGCCTCGTAGGTGCCCGGCATCACCATGAAGCCACTCGGAGGGTCGCCCCGCCAATTATTGCCGGTTTCTATGGGTCCGGAATATGAACGACGAAGGTCCCAGGCAACACGGTTGAAGCCGGGCGTATTCGATGCAGCCACTTTGCGTAAAATATTGCCGTCGGCATCTTTGATGAGTAATGACACCTCAGGCTTTTCCTCTCGTGCCTCGGCAACAACGGCAGCCCACCCTGGGAATGAAACCGCTTTACCCGCGTCTACGGCTTCTTTCTCAGAGGCTTTTCTTCGCTGTTCCTGTGTCTTAAAGCTATCAGCAAGATAGTAGGTAAAGACAGAACCGAATGGCGGGTTCTCAGCGACGTAGAGGGAGTCGCCCTGAGACCCCTTTGGACGATAACCCAAGGGGCGCTGTTCAAAGTACCAATACGCGTCTCGTGGCGTGAAAAGATTGGCACTGTCCTTCGCGAATTCCGTCTCAATGTCACGTAATGCGGAATAATCATCAAGGACAAAGAAACCGCGCCCGAAACTTGCAGCAACGAGGTCGTCCTCACGCGTCTGAATCTGAATGTCTCGAATCGAGATCGTGGGCATACCACCCGTTAACGTCTGCCAATTTTTGCCGGTATCAAAGGTCACATAAACGCCGAATTCTGTGGCAGCAAACATAAGACTCGCGCGCTTGTGATCCTGCACCAAACGCCACACCAGATGCCGTTCGGGGATACCTTCGGTGATCATCCGCCAGCTGCGGCCTCGATTTTTACTGACTAAGAGATAAGGTGAGAAGTCGCCGTATTTGTGATTATCAAGCGCCACATAGACCGTGTCGGGATCGTGCAAATCGGCGCGTATATCATTGACAAACGCACGGTCAGGAACACCGGGAAGTGATCCGACTTCTATCTTTCGCCAGTTCGCACCATCGTCCTGCGACACGTGAATTAATCCGTCGTCGGTCCCCGCGTAAAGCAAACCCGCTTCGAGTGGCGACTCCGAGAGCGATGTAATCGAGTTGTAATTGGACATGGCGTACATATCCCACGGCGAATCCCAACTTTGGGTGCTCCCCATGATAGGCAGTGCGAAGCGCTCCTCATCGCGCGTCAAATCGCCCGAAACTGCGGTCCAGCTGTCGCCACGATCTTCTGACTTCCAAATGCGCTGAGACGCAAAATACAGTCGAGTCGCTTTGTGCGGACTGACTAATATGGGCGAATCCCAATTATGGCGCTCGGGTGCCTCTGACGGCGCAGACTGGGGTTGAATATAAACAGTCTCGCCCGTACTCCTGTCGACGCGCGTCAAATTTCCTTGCTGTGACTGCGCATAAACGATATCTGGATTTCCCGGCTCGGTCGCAGGCTGGTGCCCATCGCCGCCAAGAACAACAAACCAATCTGACGTTCGGATTCCACTGACGTTGTCCGTGCGCGAAGGTCCACCCTGTGTGTTGTTATCTTGGGTGCCGCCGTAAATATTATAAAACGGCTCAGCGTCATCTAAGGCCAGTTTGTAATATTGCGTCAGCGGCAGGTTTTCCATGTAACGCCACTTTGACCCAAGGTCAAAGCTCTCGTAAACACCACCGTCAGTACCCATCATGATGTAATCTGGATCAGCAGGATCGAAGACTATCGCGTGCATGTCCCCGTGCTGGTTAGGGTGCTCCATGTAGCTAAACGTCTTTCCACCATCTGTCGACTTTTGCACCGTAGGTCCGACAAGGTACAACCAGTCAAAATGATGCGGACTCGTGAAGATTTCCTGATAATAGTGAGGTCCGGTACCGCCGCCTACTGCATCAGCGCCCTTTTCCCAACTCGCACCGGCGTCATCGGATCGCCAGACGCCGCCCTCGCGACGATTCAACTCTATCGCAGCGTAAAGCACATCAGGGTCCTGGTGTGAGATCGCCAGTCCGATCTTCCCCATGTTTCCTGAGGGCAAACCGCTCTTAAGTCGCTGCCAGGTTTCGCCACCGTCGGATGACTTGTGGATTCCACTCTCAGGTCCCCCGCCCATATAGGCCGCTACTGTTCGGTGGTGCTGCCACGTGGCCGCATACAAAGTGTCCGGATCACTGGGATCAAGCACGATGTCTGTGACGCCGGTCCACTCACCCTCTGCCAGAACGCGCTGCCATGATGTTCCACCATCGCGGGTCTTATAGAGACCGCGCTCTCCCCCGGGCGTCCACAGCGGACCTTGCACCGCCGCCCAAACAACATCGGAATTGTCGGGATGAACTAAAATCGTTGAGATGTGCTGAGACTCGTTTAGCCCCATGTTGCTCCAGGTTGCTCCGCCATCGTCGGATCGATAGATACCGTCACCAAACCCAACGTGTCGGCCACCCACATCCTCTCCGGTACCCACCCAAACGCGAGATGGGTTAGAGGGGTCAACAGTCACATTTCCTATCGAGTAAGAGGCTTCATTGTCAAAAATAGGCGTCCATGAAACACCCGCATTTTCAGTTTTCCACACCCCACCAGAACCCGCGGCGACATACCAAACACTGGAATCTTCAGGATCCCAGTCAATATCCGAAATCCGACCGGACATGAAAGCCGGCCCTAGATTTCGCCACTTGAGACCGCTCAAATCAAGGCCATCTTCCCCCTTGGCTTGAACAGTCTGTGAGAATGCAGTTAGCGCGATTACCGCCAATGTAAGCAGTCGATGCATAGTCAAAACCCTCTCTATCGATGACACCAAGACTATCACTCGTAGTGCCTTTGACAAGCACCGGCTTTGAATTATGAAGGGGCTTCTGAGGTCCACTGTGTCGCAAGGTGGACGCTGGATTACCAAGCGCAAGCGAGTGGAATATCAGCCCTGAAGTGTGCGCTATTTTCGGTTGGCTTTAGCCCGCCACATACACACTCGCAGCACTCCCCCTCCGCCCAGACTTACTGACTTTGAGACGGTGCCCGTTCCGCGGGAACGCCGATACGGTCACCTCGCTGTCGATGCGTCACCATTTTTTCGTGAAGGTCTGCAATCGCGGAGCGTCCCGTGGTCTTGAAGAGAAAAGGCAAAATCGCATGAACGGTGCATGCAAGCCCAGCAAGCATTAAGTGCACGCCAAAGGAGGACGCACTGCTCATATGCTCAAGGTAGGTTTCACCGACAGACTCGGGATGTGACGTGAATAATCGATTGATCATAGCCCCTCCTATTGGAGGTGAAACGATATCAATAATCTAACGCATTTATTTTCTAAATTTTGGATTTAAAATCAGATAAAATAGAATTTATTTCTACTTATGACGTGATGAGGCTAAAAATTGGACTCAATAGATCGAAAAATTCTTCAAGCATTGCAGGAAGACGCCTCAGGCTCCATTTCGGAGATTGCCGATCGCGCAGGTGTTTCTCAAACACCCTGCTGGCGGCGCATCAAGAAACTCGAGGATGCCGGATTTATAGATAAGCGCGTGGCGCTTCTAAACCAAAAGGCATTAAACCTAAAGATGACTGCTTTCGTGATGATCAAAACATCTCAGCATGACGAAGCATGGCTCAACCAATTCTCTGAAGGCGTTCGCCAGATCCCTGAAATTGTAGAAATTCATCGTATGGCGGGCGATGTCGACTATTTGCTCAAGCTTGTTGCCGGAGATGTTTCTGAATATGACGACATTTATAAACGATTGATCAAGGTTGCTGAATTCGCAGACGTCAGTGCAGGATTTTCAATGGAATGCATTAAGTCCTCAACGCAACTGCCGCTCGATCGGCTATAACGCAGAGATTGACGACGCACAGGATGCCCCCGTAACGCACCGTAGGCTACCCACCTGACGCTGAGCGGAAATAGACCCAGACTGCGACGCTCAAAAGCACCGTTGATTGCTGATTCATCGTCGTTAACCCGTCCATCGGCGCACCGTTTACTGCACCACTGCGGGGACATCCGCTGCCATAGAAAATTTAAGTTTGCTCGATGCGACAAGCTAGGGTTCAATGGGCCATCGCATAAAAAAAATAAGGTTCGATAATGCGCAATACAGTTTTCAAAAGACTGCTGTTCATTTTGAGCGGCGTGACTTTTTTAGGGATTTGCTTGCTAGCTAACGTCACAGTGCATGAAACACTTGCGGGCCAACTGAACCAGTGGGCCGGTGCTGTGAGCACGCAGTGTGATTCGACTCTCGGGCTGGGTTCCTGTTACTGAGTTCGACAAATCTGCTTTACTGTAGAGCGCCCGGAGTCATAACGCTGAATCTCGCTTAAAAAGAGACGACAGTCGGTGCTGCAGCATCGGAAGAATCACCTTACGGCCCACTCTTGACCACTGTACAACCCCATTTTGGAAAGACTCTCGGGCAATGACCCTGTCCGCGTACGATGTAATTCTTGACTCGCCTTCCCACAACAAAGCCTCAAGCCCCAACCAGCGAAGCCGATAGAGAACCACGCCCCATTGAATATCGGCAAGGCTCAATGCGTCGCTTGCGAGCCATCCTCCAGAATCGAAGGGCCCCTCACTTAACTGTCGCTCAAGATCACGAAGTTCCGCTTTCGTAGATTCAACAATTGCAGCAAGTTGACTGGACGTGACAATTGCCTTTTGAGTTGCCTCGATCACCGCCCGCTTCTTTTCGTAGGCAAGCTTGAGCGTTTCATCGTGTTGATACTTCACGATGAGCCTTGAAAGAAGCGCAATTTTATTTTGATGGTATCGACCATGCTCGGAGACATTTCCTAATGGAAAGGGCTTCTTAACGCCGTCGATATCGCCGTACGTCAGTGCTTCGATAAATAAAGACGCCGCCTTATCAACCCAATAGCTGACGTCTTCTTTTTCATGCTCACGGGTATTGAAGCAGTTTTTTGCGACACCAAACCGATCGGCAAGGTGCGTAAGTATGTTGACCGTATCGGTCGTGACTCTCCCGTCGATAACAAGAGTGGGCACAACACACCGTGAGTTTATGCGCGCGTAGCTTGGGGAGAATTGCTGCTGAGCCGGCAGCAAAATGACGTGCGACTGCCAATCAATACCCATCTCCTCTAGACCCTGCCTTACTTTTTGAGAGTCCAGCGACAGCGGGAAGTGGTAGAGATGAATACCTTTTTTTGGCGCCCAGGGAGACGGGACGTCGGTCAATGGCTTATCCACCAACTCCGGGTCAGTTGCATAAACGGGCTTCAGTCGCATGTGCCAATACCTTTATGCTGCACGAGCGGTGACGGTAACATTATTTGAAGGGCATGCCCTGCTTGACCGGACCCAAGGCAGACCAAGCGCTTCGCAGGAACACGGTCAACTCGACCTCAGCCTGGGTTCTGGGTTCTGGGTTACACAGTGAGCGACACGCAGGTCTGTCGCATGACCGTTAAAAGGATGTGGCGGAGGGGGAGGGATTCGAACCCTCGATACGTTGCCGTATACACACTTTCCAGGCGTGCGCCTTCGACCACTCGGCCACCTCTCCGTGGCGCGTACTCTAACACACAGGTCATCCGTCTTGGACGGATATTCTCCTCTCAGAGTCAAGTTACGCCGCGTTTTGAACCGTAGTACGCTCCGCAACCGTCTCGCCGCTTAAAAGGTACCGGCCTAACGGTTGTTGGCCCAGCGCGTTGGTGGCGCCCAAGAGGCCATCCCATGCCTGCTGCCCGGCCACATAAACGGACTCTACGATACCCTCAGGGCGATTCACCATTTGCTGATGCTCGAAAATTTCTCGGTACTCCAAAACACGAGTCTGGTCAGGCTCCCAGCCATCGAGCGCATCTGGATTAATAATCACCATGTCCGCCCGTGCACCAATTTCAAGCGTTCCAGCATCAATTCCAAAGACTTCAGCGGGATCTTTGGTTAGGCGGCGTACCACCTGTGCGACCACGCCCTCCCCTTGCTCTTTCGCGAGTTTTAACGACATTAAGTTACTGTCGAAAAATGCCATATTGGTAATGTGCGCACCTGAATCGTTGAAGCCAGGGAGCGTATTTTCGTGCAAAAGAAATTCTAGTGTTGCGTTATTTCCAGCATTGGCAACGTCTGCATAAAACCGAAACCCTTTGTCATAGGTACGCAGCATATGTAACGCGAAATCGGCATCGTCGCGTAACTCAAGCACTATTCGATCGAAGCATGCTCGCTCATCTTCAGACCGTGCAGCACCCGTATCGCCAGACTTAAATCGCTGCGCTCGCGCCATGACCTCTGCGAAGCTCTCTCCGTCCCACTCGGAACAGGGAGCCCCGTCGAAGATCAGCTTCTCCGGCTCACGAATAACGAGACTGTCAGGCATTCCGCGCTTGGCCTTCCAACTGGCAAAATCTCCACCTGCGCGGCCGTGACGCCACTCCTTGCGGAAGCGCGCTACCCAATCTGCATCGTTCATTAGGCGCTGTCGCCCTTCATAATCGTCATACTCTAACGATATAAGCTCAGCGGTCGAGCTCAACTCCTCGAACAACGGACTCACAATACCGTCGGACCACACGCGAAAATTAGTCCCCAGCGCCTGGAAATGAAGCCGCCCGTCTAAAAACTTACTGTTCAATAACTTCGCGACGCCCAAGAACAGTTTTGAAGCATTGGGGGCAGCCGTCATTTGCATGGCTGACAACGCAGAGGTCTTCAGGGGTTTTCCAAAGAGTCGACCACTGGTCAGGGTGAAGTAAAACAGGGCCTTTAACCGATTTTCGATAATCGGAGTCGTTTGCCAAACACGATCGTATTGACGAACGACTTTTAAGAGCCGACGAAGCTCCTTAAAC
>JAQXEB010000185.1 GCA_029251065.1 Luminiphilus sp. | reverse complement strand
GCCTCGACAATGGCCTGACGCCGTTGTTTCAACGTTTCTTCATCAATGAGGTCAATTTTATTGAGTACCAACCAACGCGGGCGCGCTGCCAAAGTGGGACTAAAGCGCTCAAGTTCACGGACAATGGACAAGGCTTGCTGCGCAGGGTCGCTCTCATCAAACGGCGCCACGTCGACCATATGCAAAAGCACACGGTTTCGAGTCAAGTGCTTTAAAAATCGGATACCAAGACCCGCGCCATCGGAAGCCCCCTCGATCAGGCCCGGAATATCAGCCACAACAAAGGAGCGATGGGCATCGACTTTGACCACGCCTAAATTAGGCACTAGCGTCGTAAATGGGTAATCAGCCACTTTGGGTTTTGCGGCCGACACGGCACGAATAAGCGTTGACTTCCCCGCGTTAGGCAGCCCCAGCAAGCCCACGTCCGCCAGCACCTTCAATTCCAGCTTTAGGTTGCGAGCCTCGCCCACCGTTCCTTCAGAGAACTGCCTGGGTGCACGGTTGATGCTTGACTTGTAGCGCGTATTTCCAATGCCATGAAACCCGCCCTGGGCGACCACCAATCGGTCGCCTGCGGCTTGAATATCACCCAAGATCTCATCGGTCTCCTCATCGATTATCGTGGTGCCCAAGGGCACCGGGAGTACGATGTCGTCACCGGCTTTACCCGTGCAGTTTCGTCCACGCCCCGACTCCCCGTTTTGTGCTCGGAACTTACGGGTAAACCGATAATCCACCATGGTGTTGAGCGACGCGCTGCCCTCTAAAACAACACTGCCGCCGTCACCGCCGTCACCGCCATCGGGACCGCCGAGTGGTATGTACTTCTCGCGGCGAAAGCTAACGCAGCCGTTACCACCCTTGCCAGCGTGCACTTCAATAACCGCTTCATCGACAAATTTCACGAATCACTCCTGCAGACCACCGCCTAAAAACAAGCCTGAGCCCAAAAAAAAAGCCCCGTCGACTGACAGGGCTTTTTCAAAAACTAAGCGACTATCAGGCAGTGACAATACGAACTTGCTTACGATTTTGCGGCCCGCCCTTGTAGAACTCAACCTTACCCGCTGCGGTTGCAAATAATGTGTGGTCTTTAGCCACACGAACGTTTGAACCTGCATGAAACTTGGTGCCGCGCTGACGAACAATGATGCTGCCCGCTGATACTTCTTGACCACCGAAGGCTTTCACGCCCAAGCGTTTACTCTCGCTGTCGCGTCCGTTACGGGTACTACCACCAGCTTTTTTATGCGCCATTAGACTACTCCCTGGTTATCCCTTGATCCCTGTGATTTTCACTTCCGTGTACCACTGCCGATGACCTGTCTCATTGCGGTAGTGCTTACGGCGATTGAACTTCACAATCTTAATCTTTGCGTGGCGTCCATGGCTCACCACTTCCGCGGTTACAGTGCTGCCGTCAACGACCGGCGCACCAATCTTAACATCGGCGCCTTCGCCCACCATGAGTACCTGGTCGAATTCGACCGACTCGCCTGTCGCGACTTCAAGCTTCTCCAGCTTGAGTACTTCACCTTCTTCAACGCGGTGCTGCTTTCCACCGCTAATAATTACTGCGTACATGTGTATTTCCTTCCAGTTAGCCTGCTCGCTGTATGAAAACCGCCAAAGCGGGGCAGAGCGTAGGCACTCGAGTGTTGTGCAAACAAGGGCGCGGAGAATACGGGTTTTCGCGTCGTGACGCAAGGCCAGTCTTAACTCGCCCACCTCTTGGTGGCAACAATGACAACCACACCTTATAATCGCGCCTCACCGCGGAGATACCCCTTTGATAAATGACATAAGAGCCAGCGTTGAAGCGGACTTCGCCAGAGTAAATTCGCTGATCATCGATCAACTGTATTCCGATGTCGACATGGTCGAAAACGTCGGCCAATACATTGTCGACTCCGGTGGTAAGCGCCTGCGTCCGCTGCTGACTCTTCTGGCCGCCGCGTCGGTGGGTGAAGTCACAGAAAAGCATATTACATTTGCAGCAATCATCGAGTTTATACACACGGCCACCTTGCTTCACGATGACGTCGTTGATATTTCCACCCTTCGTCGCGGAAGACCCACAGTCAACAGTGAATTTGGCAACGCGCCAAGTGTGCTTGTGGGGGATTTCCTCTATACGCGCGCCTTTCAGCTCATGGTGCAACTGGATGATATGCGAATACTGGCCTTAATGGCAGATGTGACCAACCAGATTGCCGAGGGTGAGGTGTTACAACTCGTGCGCGCGGGTGATCCTGAAACGTCCCGCGAGCAATACTTCGACGTCATCACGCGCAAAACCGCCATTTTGTTTGCGGCCGCCTGTGAAGGTGCGGTCATGTTAAGCGGCAAAAGCGACGATGTGCTCGCCCGAATGCACAGCGTTGGACTGAACTTGGGGATTGCGTTCCAGCTGATCGACGACGTTTTAGACTACGAAGGCGACCCCGAGACCACCGGTAAAAACGTCGGTGACGACCTCAACGAGGGCAAGCCCACACTGCCACTCATTCATGCGATGAGCCATGCGTCAACTGAGGACGCCGCCTTGATCGCTGATTCTATTCGTCAAAAGTCAGTCGAAAACCTCGACGCTGTTGTGGCGCTCGCGAAGAGCACAGGCGGAATAGAAGAGACTCGTCGTGCTGCCGTTGAACACTGTGGGCGAGTGAGCACTGCACTTGCCGACCTGCCGGCTACGGCCGCCAGAGCCAGCCTCGAAAAATTAGCTGAATTTTCCATCGCTCGGGAGAGTTAACCCATGCTGCTAAGCAGTGATCATGCCGCCCTCAAGGCCGAGGCGGATCGCCTCAAAACCGTCTCGATCGCCACTCTCCTTGAGCAAGATCCCGCCCGCGTCGACACGCTGAGTCTGTCTGCTGCAGGTTTGCAGCTTGATGCCTCAAAGCAGCTGGTTGACCA
>JAQXEB010000184.1 GCA_029251065.1 Luminiphilus sp. | reverse complement strand
GTCGCCATGCAGAACTTGTCTCGGGCCGCACAACCCCAGCGCGCCGTGGGCTAAAGCTTCCGTCACTGAGCTACCGCGAGGTCAATCTGCCACTAAAGCGACAGATCAACCCGCCGCATTCACGGCCGGTCTCTGGCGAACGTTGCCCCAACACAACTTAACTCGCCGCAATAATCTGCGCTCGGTGCGAAACCTTCTCCGCGTGGTCGGCCACTTCACCGATCTGAGACAGCAACTGATAAAGGAACATCGCATCAATCGGCGAGATTTTTTCTTCGTGAGCACGCAACTTCGCTCTCAGCTTTGACTGCAGTTTATCTGAGCTGCGCTCGATCTTTTCAACCGCTACACATTTACTGCCGATTAGCTTGACTTGGCGAGCCCCGAACGCCGATTTTGAAAGGTCGCGCGTTGCTGTGACAACGTCAACCGCCTTTTCGGCCGTTTGTGTGACGGTGTCTATGTACTTGAAAAGTGACTTATCCAGCTTTTTGGGAAAGGCCAGTTGTCGACCCAGCGAGAGACCTGCAATGTCTTTGGTTTCGTTAGCCATGGTGTCTTGTACGCGAACGAGGTCCAACAAATCTGCACGCGAGACTGACATCCAGAGTCCCCGAGGAAGGTTCATTCTAACTTCCATTTTGAGGTCATCAGCCACACTCTCGAGTCGAACGATGTCACCCTGAACTTTTTCAGCGAGCGTCCAATCACCGGATTGCGTTGCTTCAAAATAAGTCCTTAGCATTCTGACGCAGTCTAAACAGGCTTCCGCATGGCGCTCTATGTGCGCAAGCGGTGAGCTGCTAAATACATCGGTTAAAGCGGGTTTTACATCCATTTTCGTTTCCCTTTATCTGTTTTAAGCGGGGAGGGGTTACGGTCGGCAGATGGTGTAACGTGTGCCGGCAGCGCCACCCCATTTTTATGCACCAAAGATAGCAGACAGGATATAGAAGAAGATAACGGCCAGTCCTGCACCTGCGGGCAGTGTAACAACCCAAGAGGTAATGATTGCTACAATAGTCGGCAGGTGAAGTGCTTCCACGCCGCGAGCCAAACCCACCCCCAACACAGCGCCAACCAGAGTGTGTGTGGTCGAGATGGGTAGGCCGGTTGCCGATGCGAGCACAACCGTTGATGCCGCGGCCAGTTCGGCGGCAAACCCTCTGCTGGGTGTTAGCTCTGTGATCTTTTTACCGATGGTTTGGATGACACGCCATCCGTAGGTGGCCAATCCCACCACAATACCCACCCCACCGATGGCCAGCACCCACCAAGGCATGACCGCTTTCGCACCAATTAAACCTCCCGACTGTACCGTGCTCACCACCGCGGCCACTGGGCCCACCGCATTGGCGACATCGTTAGAGCCGTGTGCAAACGCCATACCGCAGGCTGTGAAAATCATGAGGACACCAAACACTCGCTCAATATTGTCTGCGCTATTAATATCACCCGTCGTTTTGACCTTGCGCAGCAAAAACGCGCCAATAGCAGCGACGACCAAGCCCACTAACGCTGAAACGACCATTGCATTGGCAAACTTAGAGCCCATCCCGAGGTCGAAGTCGATGCCGATGTGCTTAAGGCCCTTGACCAGTGTGACCATGCTGATCATGAAACCCACCATCCACATGTAGACGGGCACGTATTTGCGAGCGCGCTCGAAGGTATTTTCGTGGTCAAAGATTAGCTTTTTGACTGAAATAAACAGTGCGAAGGACATTGAGCCTGCAAGCAGCGGCGATACGACCCAGCTCGCGGCAATTTTACCCACTTTGCCCCACTCCACCGCATCAACAGAGATCCCCACCGCCGCGAAGCCGACAATAGCACCGACGATTGAGTGTGTCGTCGAGACGGGCCAGCCACGAATACTGGCGATCAACAACCAGGTGGCTGCGGCTAACAGTGCCGACAGCATGCCGAAGACCAGTAACTCCGGCGAGTCAGTGAGCACCTCAGGGTCAATAATGCCCTTACGAATCGTGGACGTAACCTCACCTCCTGCGAGGTAGGCACCTGCAAATTCGAACACCGCTGCAATCAAAATAGCTTGCTTGAGCGTCAGCGCTCGTGAGCCCACCGAGGTCCCCATGGCGTTTGCGACGTCATTGGCGCCGATACCCCAGGCCATGAACAAACCAAACACGCAGGCAAGTGCGAGAAAGATAAAGCCATTTGACGCGATAATTTCCATTCTAAACGCTCCTATGTAAGCGATTTTTCAACTGTAAAGCGACCGATTAACCCGCAGCACATCCTGTCGTGTAGATCACACGCTGTGGGTGGACGTCCCTCATATTAGTAGGAGACATCCCACTGAATTCTAAATCTGTTGTCCGAATGGTCTGTGCCGAGCAAACCGTCGTCCAACGTCAACCGCGAAAAGTCCACGGTGATTTTGTTTCGGTGTCCCGAGAAAAACCAATTGGCTCCGAGTGTAAACTCCTCGCGTTCGTTTTGAACGCTACGTAGCGACTTGTTAGGCTCGCTCACATAGGCATAACGCGCGGCAAGCTCGAGCGGAGCTGGGACAGCGTCAATCAAGTTATTAAAGAAATAGCCCGACTGAATGTAAAAGCCGGTCAAATCGCTGTCAGTATTGAGAACTCGATCGGTGATGAACTTTCGGTGCCACTCTTGCTGAATCGAGAAACCTCGGTACTTAAAGGCGAATTCCTGCACTGCCTGTTCCATTTCAAACTGATCGTCGGCCGCTGACGCGGCGCTCGCAAACCCGTCTAAGTTGCCACAGCCAGAGGATGACCAGCGGGTACATGGGCCTGTATTAGTAAATCCAGCGACAGCCAGTGAGCCTGTGGGCTTCTCGGTGTAGTCAACATCGGTTTGGCGCCAGGCCAGGTCTCGACCCAAGAAATTCCACTGAAGACGACCCATGTAGAGATGATCAGAGGAATTGTTCTTTACACCACGACCTTCACCGTTAAACACGCCCGCGTAGTAGCGCATGTCTGCTGGTGTGTCTTTGAAAAGATGGCCCCTGAGTTGCATACCAACTTGTCGGTCGACGGTGAAAACTCGATTGACAATTGATCGCTCGACAAACTGCTGTCGCCCTGACGAGTCGACGCGCTCACGGTTTAAGTCCACTTTCCATTGACCCAGACGGATGCCACCCCAATCCCACTTGGCCAAGTCAATGCGGTAGTCGATCACGCGCGCACTCGCTTTAGAGGAGCTGTCGTCAACATCTCGACCGGGTTGAAGATCGACTTCAAAGTAATACTTCAGCCAAGGCTGGAAGCCGTGACCACCAATCTTCATTCGCAGACGTCGTGGCTCAAAGGTAGAGCCGCTGCTGCCTTCAAAGCTGGAGACTTGGCGAGGATCTGAGCCAGTTGGATTGCTATAACGCATTTGTGCGCGCCACTGCAGATTGGTTTGAAAGTTCCCGTCGCGCGTTTCGAACCGGAATCCTTTGGATCCGTAGCTGGCGACAATGGGTGATTCGGACACAACGGCATTCGTCACTGCGTCGTCAATAGCACGCTTTATATTGTCGTCAAGCAACACAGTTTGAGCCTGTTTGTGGCTCTCGTCTTCAGAACGCGGTGCGTCAGGCTCGGAGGGTTGAGCCACGACAATACTTGACAGCACCTCGTCGGCGCTCAGCGACTCTTTCTGAGTCAGCTGGGCGTGCTGAGCCTCGGTAATGACGCCATTAGCCAGCAGGATATCGAGCAGGGCTTGATCTGTCGCAGACGCTGAGGTGGCGATGCAGATTGCGAGAAATCCGACGATGATGTGATACTGAAAACGTAAGGTTGCGCGGGACATATAGGTGCGACTCTCTTTTGATTTCCCGCACCATACGATCTAAGGATGTCGAAAGTTTGACGAAAATGCTTCAAATTTATGACAGTAAAGTGCAGGTGGGTTGGATGGCTTTGATGACCCTAGGGATCAGCGCAGTGTTAGCCATGAAAGCCGGGGGTCAGCAGTACAAAGACCACTCGTTACGGCTCGTGCTTTGGACATTAACGAAGCGGCTATCATTCTGACGGCAAGCTCTTCTCCCAATACGTCGTCGTTGTATTAACCCGGCTAATGCCGGATCAACGTTAGGGCGAAGAGAGGGGCTTGCAAGAACAATGAGTTACGTTGAGTCACACAATCGATTGAGGCGCATTCAAAGTAGGGCAGGAGCCCGCTGGCCAAGCGCTTTGCTTTTTTAGCGATGAGCTGCAATCGACCGTGATTATTCGTGCTTGCCTGGCACCCAGCCTTGCGAGGCAAGTTGGTCTGCTGCAAAGCGCTTGGGCGCGCTTTCCAAAGTCGTTGCCATCGTGTCGTTCCACCGATTTAGAAAACCAAACAGTGAAATTACGGCGACAATCTCTACCGCCTGTTTGTCACTGAAATGGTTGGATAATTCACTCATGTGCTCGGGTTCTACGGCGTTGGGCACCATGCCGGCATGCACTGCAACGCGAAGCGCGGCTTTTTCTCGATCAGAAAAAAAGTCGCTGCGCTCAAACTCAAAGACAGCCTGTATTTTGTCTTCGCTGACCGCGTTTTTTTGTGCGGACTTAGCCGTATGTGCTTGGCAATAACGGCATCCCGCGGCGTTACTCACCGCGAAGGCAATCAATTGTTTGAGTCCGGGGTCTAATTCTCCCGTGTTCAAAATGGTCGCGCCAAGCCCTCCGAAGGCTTGAGTCAGGTCTGGCCAATGCGCCATGGTCATCATGGACGCAGGCAAAAAGCCCATGGACGCCTCCACCATTTGAAGCATCGGCGCTAAATCAGGCACTTCCTCGCGCGACTTGGGTGTGATGTGTGTCATAGCGATCCTCCTGGTAACCCGCGTTAGCTAATTTTGAGCAGTTGTTTGCCAAGATTCTTGCCAGTGTAAAGTCGCTGCAAGGTGGCAGGAATATTGTCAAAGCCTTCCTGCAAATCGACTTGGTACACTAAGTCGCCCGATAAGACCCACGTCATTAAGTCCTCAATGGCCTCCATTGCGCGTGGCATGTAATCCAAAATAACAAAGCCCTCCATTCGTGCGCGGTTAATCGTCAGATTCGATAAATTTGAGGGGCCGGGCATGGGGGTGGTCGCGTTGTAGCCGGAGATACTCCCACACAACACAATCCGTGAGCGCAGATTAACGTGATCTATGGCCGCCTCGAGAATAGGACCTCCGACGTTGTCAAAGAATACGTCCCACTTGTCGGGGCAGTGATGTGCAATTTGCGCACTAACGTCTTCATTTTTGTAATCGATGACGGCGTCGAAGCCGACAGTCTCTTTTAGCCAGCGACATTTGTCGGGGCCTCCGGCAATACCGACGACTCGGCAACCCTTGAGCTTTGCTATTTGACCGACGAACGAGCCTGTAGAGCCCGCAGCACCCGAGACAAGAACGGTGTCACCGGCTTTGGGCTGACCAATCTCCAGTAATCCAAAGTAGGCCGTGAGACCAGTGATACCGAGCACCGATAACATCATTTCGGGCGATACGCCGGGTGGTAATTTCACCAAACCCATGGGGCCTTCACCGGGAGCCGCGACCACATAATCTTGCCAATAACCCGTTGTTTGCACGAGGTCGCCCACTTCATAGTCGGGGTGACGGGAATCAATGACTTCTCCAACTGACGCGGCCCGCATGGGTTCGCCGATGGCCACCGGCGGCAGATAAGCCTTGCGGTCGACCATCCAGTTTCGCTGCGCCGGATCGAATGACAGGAACAGGTTTTTTACCAGTACCTCATCACTTTTGGGTTCAGGGATTGGGGTTTCGGCGTACTTAAAGTTATGTGGACCTACCATTCCTGAGGGTCGTTCTGCTAATAGCCATTGGCGATTGGTCGTCATGATTGCGCTCCCGAGAGTTTATCCATGAGGGCTACTTCTTTTTTGAAGTGCCCGTGATTAGGTATCAGCTACAGCGCTGACCGTGCCTGGCTGCACGGTGAAATCAGGTCCATATAATGACCCTTGAGCGCCGCTGCGGTATCGATTTTCCCGCTCAAGTACATGAGCGTTTAACTTAAATTGCGCCAAGAATTCCGCTGATTTTTTTGCGGAACTTCTCCCCAAAGGGTGGGCGAGCACCGATGATCGGTAAGACATCGATCATGGTTTGACTGTAAATCGCGCGCGGGTGGCTTAAGGTTCTAAAGCCTTCCGGGCCGTGATAAGCGCCCATTCCTGAGGCGCCAACACCGCCAAACGGCAGATCTTCCTGGACGTAATGCAGTGTAATGTCATTGATGCAAACACCACCGCTTGGCACGTGACTGAGCAAGTACTCTTGCTCAGTTTTATCCTTACCAAAATAGTACAGAGCGAGGGGGTTTCGGCGCGGTTCAACCTGATCTGGAACCTCTGTGATGTCCGAGTAGGTCATCACAGGGAGAATGGGACCAAAAATCTCCTCGTGCATGACCAGCATGTCTTCATTGACGTTTTGTAGAATGTGCAGTGGCATACGACGGTTGTTTTCAGACGCCCGTGTCTGGTCAGCACCAACAATCGTGAGCTTGGCGCCCTTGGCCACTGCGTCATCAATGTAGTTTTGTAATCTAGCGAAGTGTCGTTCGTTGATTACACCGGCGTAATCGGTATTTTCGGTAATGTTTGGATACATCGACTGCGCTTCATGCACGACCCGAGCAACCAGCTGTTCTTCGAGTTCCTGTGGCACAAGGACGTAGTCCGGAGACAGGCACAATTGACCGCCATTGAGTAGCTTGCCGAAGGTCAGGCGTGTTCCTGCGAGGTCAAGTTTTGCGCTACGCCCAATAATGACCGGGGACTTGCCGCCAAGTTCCAGTGTGACGGGGACCAGGTTTTTTGATGCGGCTTGCATGACTTGCGCGCCAACTCGGGTGGATCCCGTAAAGAGCAGGTGGTCAAAAGGCAGCTGTGCAAATTGTTGACTCACCTCGGCGCCTCCGGTGACAACGGCGACTTCATCGTTTGAGAAATACTTAGGGACAACTTCGGCAAACAAGGCCGCGGTTTCAGGAACGAATTCTGAGGGCTTTAATAGCGCTCGGTTACCCGCGGCGAGGGCACTGGTCAACGGCGCAACAGTGAGGCCAAAGGGCAGGTTCCAAGGCGAAATGATGCCGACGACGCCCTTTGGGAAATGTCTGACCTGACCTTTACCCCCCAAAAAATTCATCGGTTTGTTGGTTTGTCGCTTTTCAGGCTTCATCCACGCTTTTAAATGTTTCATGGAGTAGTCGATGGCCTCTACCTTTGACGCGAACTCTGAAAACAAACTGAATTCATAAGACCGCGCTCCGTTGAATTCACGCTTGGTCGTGTTGGCGAATTCCACTTTGTTTTCGACGATCAGCGCCTTGAGTCGTTTTAGGCGATCAATGCGTGTGGCATAAGTGACCTCACCCTCGGCACGAAACTGCGCTTTTTGCAGCGCGATTAATGCGTCTAGATCTTGTGTATTCGAGCTTGTCAGGTTGTGCTGTTCGGCTGCGCCCATGGTTTTTCTCCGAGATTAACTGGTCTATTGTCTATTTTGTGATTCTGCTTTTTTGTCTGTAAATTTGACTCGATTAGCCATTCGATAGTGCCTCTGCGCGAATGCTTTCTATGATACGAACCGCATTTTTGACAAAGAGTGGTTCTGACGAAAAACTGGTAATAAGGTGCTGTACATCGGCAGGCAGCACCTCGTTATCGAGTGCCGGGCGCTGGTCGGTCTGTGTTGCCCCGATTAGAAGCACCCCCATCGTTTTGACGACTTCGTTTGCTTGCGCTGTGCCCAAGGCGAGTGCTGAGGACGTCACTTTGGCAACAGCATCGACTTGTTGCATGAAAACGCGCTTGGATTCGATGAGTCGGGGAATAGCCACATTGTGCTCAATGACATGCTCGAGTCTGATCAGTAACGGTAAAAATACGCCATCGGTATGAGTCGTTTTGTAGAGCGATTGAGCATACGCATTGCTAGTCATATCTTCCGATAGCGTTGCGATAAACGCGCTGCTCCAACGGATCAAGCTTTGGTCGTAAAGGGTTAGAAAAATTTCTTCTCGAGTTTTGAAGTAAAGGTAGAGGGTGCCTTTCGCGATGCCCGTCTTCGTGGCGAGTTGAGCCATGGAAAAGGCTTCAAAGCCCACCTCTTGAAAGTAGCTTTCGGCCGCTCTCAAGACCTCCTGCCTGCGCAGCGCTTTTTGCTCTGCACTGCGCGCTCTCTGATTGATCACAACGACTGAACTCATCGGTGTCTCCACGCTTGGTAGGTTGTATTGCTTGATCAGGACGCCCAACCGCCCCGATTAATAACTGACCGCCGGTCGACTATATAGATGACCGGCGGTCATTTCAACTGTGAATTCACTCGCAAGAGTGGGCAGGGGATCAGAGATCCATGGCCTTGCCGGACCAGCCGACACCCGTAGCGGAACAAATATTTCTGATGGGCTGAAAATTGGGTGCGGCATATGACTGCGGTATGAGCGCCGCCGCATCGGCCAGTCGTTGTCAGCAAGCCCGTTTGGTTGGCTTTGGGAGCATTCGCACCGACCGCCATGTTATTCTGAATTTTTCTGAATTGAGTCTGGATATGCGCCTGTTTAAGCGAATTGTGATTGGCACTTTATTACTGGTTATTACGGTTACCACGGGCGCCGCCTTCTGGTTCTGGATTACCCCCGTGGGCGTCAACAACTACGTCAACAAAGTATCGTTGCAACTGGCCACTGATTCTCCAGAATTGCTCACCAGTATTGGCCTTATCGATAACACTTTTCTTGATTTTCACAGTGGTCAATTGAGTGATTACACTCGGGCCGGTGAAGATGAGTCGTTGGAAACTCTGCGGCAGGCTCGAGCCGGACTCGATGCCTATGGCCCTGGAGGACTCGAAGGGCAGGAGCTGCTGAGCTGGCAAATTGCCGCCTGGTTCTTCGACGATATACTCAGGCAATCGGAGCGAGAATACAGCGGCTACCGGATTAATCAGTTGAGCGGAGTTACTGTAAATCTCCCCGAATTTCTCACGGACACTCATGCCATCATCGATCGGCGCAGTGCCGAGCGCTATGTAGCGCGTCTGAGAGAGTTCGGACGTGTACTGCGCGAGAGTCGCGAACGCGTGATCGATGACCGCGACCATGGCGTGGTCCCTCCTGACTTCATTATTCAAAGTGCACTGGTTGGCATGCGTAAATTCGTCGCCGGGGGCGTCTTGGAAAACATTCTGATCACCTCATTGCCTAAGCGCCTAGCATCAGTGGACGAACTCGACGACGACAGCCAGGCAAAGCTTCAAGCCGCAGCCGAAGAGGTTGTTAGCGAAGCTGTGATTCCCGGCTACGAGGGCATCATTGAGATCTTTGAAGACATGGCCTTAACCGCTAACCACGATGCCGGAATTTGGCGTTTACCCGACGGCGAAGCCATTTATAAAGACCTCCTGCTCTCGAGCACCTCGACCGATTACAGTCCTGAAGAAATTCACAATACCGGACTCGCGGAGGTGGCTCGCATTGCCATTGAAATGCACGCCATTATGGACGCTCAGGGAGTGCCCGAGGGCGCGTTAGGTGAGCGCGTGCAGGTGGTTATGGAGGACCCCAGTCAACAGTTTCCAAACACCGATGAAGGTCGAGAGGAAATGATAGAGTACCTGAAGGCTTTTGACGCCAAAGTCTTGGCGCAGGCTGACCAATACTTTATTACCATTCCCCCTCAGCCCCTCGACATTATTAGGGTGGCCCCTGAAAGAGAGGACGCCTCACCGGGTGGCTATTACAGCGGGCCGGCTCTCGACGGTTCACGGCCAGGTCGGTTTTACATCAACTTGAAAGATACCGCAGACAATCCGCGCTGGAAGCTCCCCACCCTAATGATTCACGAAGGATCTCCCGGCCATCACTTCCAAATATCTGCGGCACAACTCATTGAGGACGTGCCCATGCTGCGCAAGCTGTCTCCGTTTACCGCGTTTGCAGAGGGCTGGGCACTGTATTCGGAGCGCATTGCCAAAACCGATATGGGCCTCTATGACGATGATCCCCTAGGTGATTTGGGACGTCTGCAGGCCGAAATGTTTCGTGCCGTGCGCTTGGTTGTAGACACCGGCCTGCACGCCAAACGCTGGAGCCGCGAAAAAGCCATTGAGTACATGGTGACCAATACGGGCAAGACTGAAGGCGAGGTAGTTCGCGAGATCGAACGCTATGTGGTGATGCCCGGCCAAGCAACTGCTTATAAAACCGGACAGCTGGCCCTGCTCAATTTGCGTGCCGAAGCTGAGACCCAGCTGGGTGGCCGTTTTGATGTGCGAGAATTCCATGAGCTAGTGCTCATGAATGGTGCTATGCCTCTGGCCCTGCTGCGCGAGCAAGTGGAGAGCTGGATTGCACAGAAAGCAGGACCATAAGGGTCAACCGCGGCGAGTAACATAATGGCCTGCCTAGGTAGGCCATCACTGACCCATTGCTTATGCCAAACGCTTGAATGTGGAAGTTTTTGGGGTGTCGTAGAGTAAATGCGTACAGGGGGGTACATGGCTATCGGTTCAGTCAAAAAGTTTGTAAAAGGGGGCTTATCGACGGCTCACGTTTGGAGCAGTGTCGTGCTGGGCTTCTTGTTAGGCATGATACCCGATTACGGCGCGAGTGCAGGATTGGTCGCGGTCCTAGTACTGTGCTGCGCCCTCATTCGAATTAATGCCGGCCTGTTTGCGCTGTCGTTAATCGTTTCGAAGACCATTCTACTTTTGAGCCTTCCCTGGCTATTTGACCTTGGTCATTCCGCACTTCACGGAGCGCTTGGCTCGGCGCTACTGAGTCTGAGTCAGCTGCCTGTATTGGCCTGGTTCGGGTTTGAACGCTATGCGACGGTAGGTGCTCTAATTGCAGCTGTGCCTCTCGTACTGATCGCCGCTTTTATCGTTAACGGTGGTGTTCAAAAAATGCGTAGCGCCGGTGCTAATCTACAGGGCAATAAGAGCTTTGAGGCCTTCGCTCAATCATTTCTCGGCAGGACTTCTCTCACCGTGCTGCTCGGCAAGTCGTCCAAAGACGGGCTTGGGTCTGCGCTCAACAAACCCGTTCCCTTATTCCGGATAAAAGAAGGACTCATCGCCACGTCGCTTATTGCGCTCCTCGCGCTGGGTATCTGGCAATGGGCAAAGTCAGATCTTAAGAGCGCGTTAGTGCCGGTGCTCGAACGCGCTAACGGGGCCACGGTGGATATTGAC
>JAQXEB010000183.1 GCA_029251065.1 Luminiphilus sp. | reverse complement strand
CGCGCAGTGCGGAGTTTGATGGGACTGTTTGTCCTCGCGGTAGGCTGGTTTTCACTCTCTTACCTGATGTATTTGCCCAGCGGCTGGTTGCTCGTCGTTTTGTTGATCATTATGGTCGGTGCGGCTGATGTCTGCGCCTACTTTGTTGGTAAGGCCTGGGGTAAGAACTCGCTCGCGGCGGACGTCAGTCCCGCAAAGACGATCGAGGGTTTGTGGGGAGGCTTTTTGGGTGTCTTAAGTCTCGCAGGGTTAACCTGGTGGTTGCTGCCGCCGGCCTACGCCTACATTCATCCCGTAGAAGTTTTCTTAATTGCGGCCTTTTGTTGCAGTGCGTCGGTGCTTGGCGACTTGACCGTCAGCATGGTGAAGCGAGAGAGTGGGTGCAAAGATTCGGGGGTGCTTTTGCCTGGTCACGGCGGTGTGCTGGATCGACTGGACAGTATCTGCGGTGCCGCGCCATTTTTTGCCCTGTCAATAATTTTGGTGGGTTACGCCTAATGCAGCGCGTCTTGGTTCTGGGTGCCACTGGCTCCATTGGAACGAGTACGTTGGACATTATCGAACGACATCCGGCTCACTACTGTGCTTATGGTTTAGCGGCCAACCGGTCGGTAGATGACATGGAGCAGTTGTGTCTTCGCCACCGTCCTGTCCACGCGGTCATGTTCGATCACAATGCGGCGGTTGAGCTCAAAACACGGTTGGCGGGTGTCGTTGAGACCCAAGTGCATGCGGGTGAAGCGCCGATGGTGGAGCTTGCGAAAAGCGCCGAGGTGGATACTGTGATGGCGGCAATCGTCGGATTTGCAGGTCTTTCCGCGGCACTTGCGGCTGCGCAGGCGGGCAAGCGACTTCTTCTCGCCAATAAAGAGGCACTGGTGAGTGCCGGTCAGATTTTTATGAGCGCGGTGCACGAGGGCGGCGCTTTGCTGTTGCCGGTCGATAGTGAGCACAATGCGATGTTTCAGTGTCTCGAGACAGACGAGCTGGCGCGTCCGCAAATGGGGCGTGTGGAAAAAATTCTACTCACCGCGTCCGGTGGGCCGTTTCGTGGAAAAAGTCGATCTGAGTTGTTTGATGTCACGCCGGATCAGGCGTGCGCACACCCCAATTGGTCCATGGGACGAAAGATTTCAGTCGACTCCGCGACACTGGTTAATAAGGGTTTGGAACTGGCAGAGGCGTGTTGGCTTTTTGATCGTAAGCCCTCTGAAATTGAGGTGGTCGTTCACCCGCAAAGTATCGTTCACTCGTTAATACGTTATGTCGATGGCTCCGTGTTGGCTCAGCTGGGACAGCCCGATATGCGCACGCCCATTGCCTACAGTCTTTCCTGGCCTGATCGCGTCGATGCGGGCGTTGATGTGCTGGACTTGGTTAAGGTGGGTCGATTGGATTTTGAGACACCCGATTTGGGTGCCTTCCCGTGCCTGAAGCTTGCTTACGAGGCAATCACGCTCCCCGGTGGGATGTGTGTGTTCAGTGCAGCTAATGAGATCGCTGTTGATGCCTTTCTCTCGCATCGCATACGGTTCACTGATATTGATCGTGTGATTGAAACAACACTTAATACCGTCGATCTCGCTGAACCAACTGAGCTCAGTGAGGTCAAAGGCCTCGATCGTGCGGCGCGTGAGGCTGCCCAAGCGGTGGTCGCCGAAATCAAAAGGTGAGATTGTGACTCTAGGGAGCGTTCAAAAGTAGATGCAGGAATATTTTTTCCAAATTTTCATGGCGCTCGTGACGCTGGGTATCCTCGTCACTATCCACGAGTTTGGTCATTACTGGGTGGCACGCCGTTGCGGTGTCCACGTCTTACGGTTTGCTGTTGGGTTTGGCCGCCCGTTACTTGCGCACAGAGCTCGTAACGGAACTGAGTTTATGCTGTGTGCGATTCCCTTAGGCGGCTATGTCAAAATGCTTGATGAGCGAGACGCGGAGTCGGGAATTACCGATGAAAATCGCGCGGAATCGTTTAATGCGCAGCCCGTCCGCAATAAGCTTGCCATTGTTGCGGCCGGCCCCGCAGCCAATTTTGCACTGGCAGTACTCGTTCTTTTCGCACTGTTTTTACGCGGTGAGACGGGGCTTGCGCCCATCATCGAGTCGGTTGAGGTGGGCTCTATTGCAGCCGACGCAGGTCTTCAAGTAGGGCAAGAGATTGTGGCGGTGGACTCAGAGCCAACCCGCACGGTCTCTAATGTCCGTTTCGCATTACTGCAACGACTGGGCGATACAGGGACCATCGAGATTGCCATTGGCAGCCCGCTGAGTGATGTACAGCAGTCTTATCCGCTCGCCATTAATCGCTGGCTGGGGGAGGCTGAAGCTCCGGATCCCACACTCGCGCTGGGTCTGACCCTGGGGGTCTTGCCTTTGGCACCCGTGGTCGGATCGCTGGTTGCCGGTGATGCTGCTGAAGAGGCGGGGTTTGAGGTGGGCGATAGGATTGTCAGCGCCAACGGTGAGGTTGTTGAGACCTGGATGCAGTGGGTAAAAACTGTGCGTGCTCGGCCCGGTGAGTCGATTGACGTAGAGATTATACGTGACAACCAGCTGATGAAGCTTGATGTCGTGCCTGTATCGCGAACCTCGGGTAATGAGGCGATGGGCGCTGTGGGAATGGGCGTTGTTGTCCCTGAAATACCCGAAGAGCGGATTCGTCGTCAGGGTCGTAATCCAGTTCAAGCGTTTGTTGCCGCGGTTGAGAGAACCTATTCGCTGACGATCTTCACTTTTGAGTCGATGTGGAAAATGGTTCAGGGGTTGATCTCCACAAAAAATTTATCAGGACCGATATCGATTGCACAAGTGGCTGCCAGCACGGCTGAGAGTGGATTTGCGACATGGTTGTCCTTTCTTGCGCTACTGTCCATTTCGCTCGGCGCAATTAACTTGTTGCCAATCCCGGTTCTCGATGGCGGTCACATTGTGTTTCATGCACTGGAAGGGATTTTTGGTCGTCCCGTGCCCGAGCAGGTTCAAATGATGAGTTATCAGCTTGGATTGGCGGCTGTTTTTACCTTAATGATGTTTGCGATCTATAACGATGTGGCTCGACTGTGAGATACTCCCGCGCCTGCGTAGCGGGCTCGTGCAAAAACACACAAGCGCCCAGCGGTTTACCTGGAAAAAAGCGAAGAAGATGGTATTAAAAAACAAAAAAAATTGGCTGAGCACACTACTAAGATCATTCGCTCTCACCTCATTAATCGCTGCGTTTACACCTGCGGCACTGGCGCAAGTTGAGCCTTTTGTCGTCGCGGATATTCGCGTTGAGGGGCTTCAGCGAATTGCGCCCGGAAGCGTTTTTGCCGCGCTGCCTGTCAGCGTTGGTGACGTGCTCGATGATGCATCGGTTCGTGCGATCTCGCGTAACTTGTTCTACACCGGCAACTTTGACGATATTTCGGTCGGCCGTGACGGCAATGTTTTAGTACTGATCGTTGCCGAGCGCCCCAGCATTAGTGAGATCACGATTGACGGCAACAAAGCGATTGAGACTGAGGCATTGCTCGACGGGCTTAAGGGAGCGGGTCTTGCGGTCGGTCAGGTTTTTCAGCGATCAACGCTGGACGGGATGCAGCTTGAACTGTTGCGTCAGTATGTCATTCAGGGTCGCTACGACGCTTCGATCGACTCTGAGGTGATTCCCGAGCCTCGGAACCGAGTGTCTATTAGCATAGACATTGACGAGGGGACGGTATCGAAAATTAAGCACATCAACATCGTGGGTAACGAGGTGTTCGATGACGAAACGCTGCTTGAAAACTTCGAGCTTCAAGTGGGTGGCCGGTTCGCATTTTTCTCAAGTGCCGATAAATACAGTAAAGAAAAGCTCGAGTCAGACCTTGAGTCGCTGACGAGTTATTACCAAGACCGCGGCTATCTGCAGTTTGAGATCGAGTCAACGCAGGTCGCTGTATCCCCCACTAAGGATGCGGTTTACATCACGGCTAATGTGGCAGAGGGGGACCTTTTCACGATCACTGATGTCGATTTGTCCGGTGATCTCGTGCTTCCCGAGGCAGATTTATCGCGGTTCTTACTGGTCGCACCTGGGCAAGTTTTTTCTCAGCAGTTAGTCACCAGTACGGAAGAGTACTTAACCCGACGGTTGGGGAACGAAGGCTATAACTTTGCAAAGGTAACCGGCATCCCAGAAGTGGGTGATGGCGAGGCTGAAGTGGCGCTTAAGTTTTTTGTTGACCCCGGTAGACGCACGTACGTCCGCCGGATTAATTTTACCGGCAATGATCGAACGGCCGATAACGTCTTGCGCCGTGAAATGCGTCAAATGGAGGCTGCACCTGCATCTGCGTCGGCCATTGAGCAGTCTCGTGTTCGACTGGAGCGACTTGGGTTTTTCAGCTCGGCGGAAGTTGAAACCGTCGAGTTACCGGGGTATGACGACGTTGTGGACATTGACTTCTCGGTCGAGGAACAGAGCTTTGGTTCTATTGGTGGTAGTTTGGGCTACTCGCAATGGGCGGGACTCATTCTTGGTCTGAATTTGCAGCAGAACAATTTTTTAGGTTCTGGTCGCCAAGTCGGGCTTAATTTAAATTCGTCTGCCTACCAAAGTGTTGCAAGTATTAACTACAGTAACCCCTACTTTACCGAAGACGGCGTGAGTCGCGGCTTCAGTTTGTTCTATCGAAAGACTGACCTTTCCGAGATTAATGTTGCGAGCTACACCACCGACACCGTGGGGGCGACCATGACGTTTGGCTACCCCATTAGTGAGACACAGCGGCTGGGTTTTAATTTGGGTATTACAGATACTCAAATCACGTCAGGTCAGTACGCAGTGCAAGAGATTCGAACGAGTCCGCGGCTAATTCCCGGTATAGAGCAATACTACGTATCGACGCGACAGTTTGACGGGACCTTTTCGGGCCCCGAAGAACTCTTCCCCATTACCGATCTGCCTGCCGATGCTTTCGCAACCATTGCCTCGGATGGCTTCTTGGATGAAAACGGGGACGCATTTACAAACTGGTCAGTGACGGGTTCGTACGTTCAATCAACCCTGAACCGAGGCCAGTTAGCCACACGCGGTATGTCCAACTCTCTGTCGGCACAGCTTTCGTTGCCTGGCTCGGATCTAGAGTTCTTCAAAATTAACTATCGTGGCGAAATGTACCTTCCCATTTACGGGGAATTCACCTTCCACTTGCGCGGCGAGGTCGGTTACGGAGACGGCTACGGTGATACCACAGAACTGCCGTTTTACGAGCACTTCTACGCCGGTGGGTTTGGTAGTGTTCGTGGATTTGAGACGAACACGCTGGGACCGCGCAGCACGCCGCCTGTGCTCTATCAGACCGGTTTTGCGACGACTGGGGTTGATGAAGACGGCGTACCTACTGAAGTTGGTGGGTCAGATGGGCGAGGGTTTGGCTACGTTGTGAACCCAGAGACGGGTGAAATTGAAACCCAGCAGGTTTTCCTTGGACGTCGCCCAGATCCCTTTGGGGGCAATGTGGTGATCGAGGGCTCGGCCGAAATTTTGTTCCCGATGCCGTTCGTCAAAGACCGACGATCCATTCGTTCCGCATTGTTCCTAGACGCGGGTAATGTATTCAACACTAATTGTCGTGAAAATCAGATTAATTGTTTTGGTGTTGATGCCGGCGAGTTGCGATACTCGGTGGGTATCGGTGTGACGTGGCTTAGCGGCTTCGGGCCACTGACGTTCGCTATTGCCAGACCGCTCAATGCCAGCGAGACTGACCGAAGAGAATCATTCCAATTCACGCTGGGGCGTGGATTCTAATAACTAACCAGGAGGTTATACCCAATGTTGTTTCGCACAATCGCCGTCATGGCACTGTTGGTTGCATCGACCGTAGCGCATGCTCAGGGTCGTATTGCCGTCGTAGACCTAGAGCAGGCAATTCTTCAGACCGATTATGCCCAGCAACGGCTGCGTGAATTCGAAGCCGGAGACGCCTTCGCTGAAGACAAGGCTGAATTTGACAGCCTCAAAGCTGAGCTGGACACGTTGGTTCAAGACTTTCAGCGCGACCAAGCCGCAATGAGTGACGATGAGCAGGTTGCCGCTCGCCAGAAGCTTGCAAGCAAGAATGCTGATCTTGAGTACGTTGCGAAGAAATTGCAGTCACTGCAACAGCAAAATGCGCAGCGCGTTTTTCAAGAGCTTGTCCCCTCGGCGAGGCAGGTGTTGGGCGAAGTTATTGAGACCGATCAAATTGGACTGTTGTTGCAGGCCCAATCGGTTATCCATGCGGATCTTGGCTACAACATCACGGCAAAGGTCACCGACAAGCTGAACCAGCAACCGAAAGAGTAAAATGCCAACGCTAGGCGACATCGCCAAGGCACTGGATCTACCGTTTAAAGGTGATCCAGAGATGTCATTGGTGCGCCTAGCGCCTCTCGATTCAGCGAAGAAGGGGGCGCTTTCTTTTGTTGCGCAGAAAAAGTTTGTCAAACAACTGAGTGGCTCCCTCGCCTCTGCAGTGATCTGTCCACAAAGTTGGGCCGTCGATTTTTTAGGTGCGATCATTTACAGCGATAATCCCTACGCTGATTTTGCGCGCGCGACTCACATTTTTGATAATCGACCCGTCAGGGTGCTGGGTGTCCACGACACGGCCGTGGTTGCACCCTCCGCTATCTTAGGCGCTAATCTGAACATAGGTGCCGGCGCTGTTATCGATGAGGGTGCTGTCATTGGTGACAATGCGTGGATTGGGCCCAACGCTTGGGTCGGCGCGGGTGCGCAGGTTGGGAGAGATTCCGAACTGCGGGCCGGTGTTTGTCTTTATCACGGCGTGTCTCTGGGGCACTCCTGCCTTGTTCATGCGAATACGGTGATCGGCTCAGACGGCTTTGGATTCGCGCCCACCGAACAGGGATGGCAGAAAATTTTACAGTTGGGCAGTGTGCAGATTGGTGATCGTGTTGAAATTGGTGCGGGCTGTGCGATTGATCGTGGCGCGCTGGACGATACGGTTATCGAGAATGACGTGATCATTGATAACCTAGTACACATTGCTCATGGCGTGCACATTGGTGCCCAGTCCGCGATTGCCGGTCAAGTCGGCTTTGCCGGCGGTGCCGTATTGGGCGAGCGTTGCACCGTCGGTGGTCAAGCCGGGTTTGCGGGACACTTGAGGGTCGCCAGTGACGTTCATATTGGCGGTCAGGGACGTGTGGCACGCAGTATTGATACGCCCGGGCATTACGCGTCTGGCACGGGATTAATGCCCACTCGAGATTGGGCGAGAAATGCGGCTCGCTACGAGAGGCTCAATGACATGGCCAAACGAATTGATGCCCTTGAGAAGTCAATGGTTGAGAAACCCAGTAGTGATTGAAAGGATTAGACCTTGATGATGAATATTGAAGACATCCGGCGACATCTTCCCCATCGGTACCCCTGTTTATTTGTTGATCGTGTCGTGGCGCTAGAGCCTGGAGTGTCTATAGAGGCCTATAAAAACCTCAGTATTAACGAGCCTTTTTTTGATGGTCATTTCCCCGAAAATCCCGTTTTTCCGGGTGTTTTGTTGGTTGAAGCGATGGCTCAGGCCGCAGGTATTTTGGGCTTTGTGACCATGGGTAAAACGCCTGAAGATGGCTCAATCTATTACCTTGTTGGTGTTGATAAACTCAGATTTAAGCGGCCCTGCGTACCGGGCGATCGTGTGGTGCTGCAAGCCTCAATCGTCAGTGAAAAGCGGGGTATCTGGAAGTTTGATGTTCGAGCGGCGGTGGACGGAGAAACAGCAGCCACCGCTACGATATTGTGCGCGGATCGCTGATCAGTGATTCACACGACCGCCATCATTGACCCCACTGCGGAGATTCATCCTTCAGCTCAGGTCGGCCCGTACTGTGTCATCGGTGCTGATGTCGTGGTGGGCGAGGACACGATTATCGAGTCTCACGTTGTGATTAAGGGGCCTACGACAATCGGTGCCCGCAACCATATTTTCCAGTTCAGCTCTATTGGTGAGTCGACTCCTGACCTGAAATACAAAGGCGAAGCGACCACCTTGACCATTGGCAACGATAATGTGATCAGAGAGAGTGTGACGATTCATCGGGGGACAATTCAGGATCGCGGTGATACGTCGATTGGCAACAGTAATTTGATTATGTGCTACGTACACATAGGGCATGACAGTGTGGTTAAGAACCACACGATTTTAGTCAACAATACAGCCCTCGCCGGTCACGTGGTTGTCGACGACTGGGCGATCCTGTCGGGTTACACGTTGGTGCATCAATTTTGTAAAATTGGCGCGCACAGTTTTAGCGGCATGGGCACGGCGATCGGCAAGGATGTTCCTGCTTATGTCACGGTATCAGGCAGCCCGGCAGAGGCGCGAACCATTAATACTGAGGGACTGCGACGTCGCGGGTTCAGTGACGGAACGCTCGCAGATCTGAGGCGGGCATTTAAGTTAGTCTATCGTCAGGGCCTAACGCTGGATGTGGCGATTGACAGACTTGAAGAATTGGCTGTGGAAACGCCCGAGATCGAGCCTCTAGTTGAGTCTCTCAAATCATCTGAGCGCGGTATCGTCAGGTAATGGTTCAAGCACGTCACATCGGCGCTCTCGCTGGTGAAAAAAGTGGCGATATTTTAGGCGGTGCGGTTCTCAGGGAATTGAGCTACCGCAATGATGGTCTTAAGTTTACGGGCGTTGGTGGTGAGCTTATGGCGCTCCACGGGCTTCAAAGCCTCCATGATATGGAGCGCTTATCTGTCTTTGGCTTAGTCGAGCCCCTTAAACGATTGCCGGAGCTATTGTCGATCAGGCGTGCCGTAAAGCAGCACATGTTGCAGACAGAGCCCGAGCTATTTCTGGGTATCGACAGTCCTGACTTTAATCTGTCACTTGAGCGTTCACTGAGGTCGAAAGGGATAAAGACGGCGCATCTGGTCAGCCCATCGGTGTGGGCCTGGCGTCCGGGTCGCATTCACAACATTAAAAAGTCAGTCGATTTAATGCTCTGTCTGCTGCCTTTTGAACGCGATTTTTACATTGATCATGGCGTGAAAGCAGTTTGTGTTGGTCACCCTCTGATGGAGGACCTTTCTGCGATGCCCGATCAGCACACCGCGCGCAAATATTTGGGACTGTCGCAATCGGGGAAGGTGCTCGTATGTATGCCCGGCAGTCGTGCGAGCGAGATCGAGCATCTCGCACCTGTGTTTGCTCAGGTGATTATGAAGCTCCTTGCGACGGACAGTGAGCTTCAAGTGGTTGTTCCCGCGGCCTCTGCCGAGCGACTCGACCAAATTAATCATTTTATGCCGATTGAACACGATCGATTCAACGTCATTGAAGGGCAAAGCCGGTTGGCCATGGTCGCTTCTGATTCCGTGTTGTGCGCCTCGGGCACCACGACGCTCGAGGCGATGCTCATTGGACGGCCAATGACGATTGCCTATCGAATGGGCTGGCTGTCTTGGCAAATTTTAAGTCGTTTAGTGACTATTCCCTACGTGGGTCTTCCCAATGTCATCGCGGGTGGCGAAATAGCCCCGGAATTCCTGCAGGGAGATGCGACGGTGGAGAACCTATATCGGTCAGTGTTGGATACATTTGGTGATGCAGGCGATTATCAAAAAATGCGATTTGCGGAGTTGAGTGACAGTATTGGTGGCGACTTTGCCGTGCGTTCAGTCGACGCCTTGGAAGAGTTGTTAAGTCATGATCGGATCTGAGCCCCTCATGGTTGCCGGTTGTGACGAAGTGGGACGAGGCCCACTGGCGGGCGACGTGGTTGCGGCAGCCGTCATTCTAGGGCGCGAGCTCCCGCAAGGTTTGAACGACTCCAAAAAGCTCACAGAACGAAAACGCGAAGCGCTGTTTGAGACGATTAAGGAGACCGCGGTGTGCTGGGCCGTTGGACGCGCAAGTGTTGAAGAAATCGATCGACTGAACATTTTGAACGCGTCTCTACTCGCCATGAAACGTGCCGTCGAGTCGCTCTCAGTTAGACCCGACCATGTCTTGGTCGATGGAAACAAGCTGCCGACGTGGAGTTTTACAGCAGAGGCTATTGTCGGTGGTGATGGCTCCGTGCCCTGCATTAGCGCCGCATCGATCATTGCAAAGGTCACACGTGATCGTGAGATGAAGGTGCTCGATGAGGCGTACCCGGGGTACGGCCTGGCCAAGCACAAAGGGTATCCGACCGTACAACACCTAGAAGCTTTGCGACACCTTGGCGTCACACCCATGCACCGTAAAAGTTTTGCCCCCGTTGCCCGTTTGCTAGACCGCGAAGACGAGGTTTAATAGCAACCATGATCCCTTCATTTGTTCATCTGCGCGTTCATTCAGAGTTCTCCCTTGTGGACGGTCTCGTGCGTGTTACACCCCTTATGAAGTCTGTTTCGGCCGCCGGTATGCCGGCCGTCGCGGTGACAGATCGGACTAATTTTTTTGGTCTTATCAAAGCGTACAAGGCGGCTGAACGAGAGGGTGTCAAGCTGATCATCGGAGCAGATTTTCAGCTTTTGGAGGAGGATGAGCGTCGCAGCCAAGTGACGTTTCTGGCTCAAAATCATACGGGATATCGCAATCTCACGATTCTTATTTCACGCGCGTATCAAGAAGGTCAAGTCCTTGGAAAACCACTACTTCGCCGGGAGTGGATAGAGCCGCAGCGTGACGGTCTTCTCGTTTTGTCTGGGGGGCGTAAGGGCGATGTCGGTCAGCATTTACTGGCAGGTCGAGATCAGGAAGCCAAGACCGCATTGACCTGGTGGATGGACCATTTTCCCGATCGTTTCTATTTAGAGCTTCAGCGAACCGGACGTGAATACGAAGAGGACTATTTGCATGCGGCCGTTGCATTGGCTGAGCGTCATGAGTGTCCCGTGGTTGCGACAAATGAGGTGTGCTTTCTCAATCCGGGCGAGTTCGATGCGCATGAGGCGCGTGTGTGTATTGGCGACGGGCGGACCTTAAATGACCCGCGTCGCGCGCGCCATTACTCTGAGCAGCAGTACCTGAAGTCTTCGGAAGAAATGTTAGCGTTGTTTGCGGACATCCCTGAGGCCATCGAGAACACGGTACACATTGCGTCACGATGCTCACTTGAGATCGAGCTCGGTAAGGCCTATTTACCAGACTTTCCAACCCCCGCGGGGGTGAGTATTGAGCAGCACCTTGAGGATCTATCGAACGAGGGGCTCGATCGACGTTTAGAGCAGCTCAGCGTCGCGCAGGAGTCGACGTATCGCGACCGCCTCAAGTTCGAGCTCGGCATCATTAATCAAATGGGTTTCCCCGGTTATTTCCTCGTCGTGATGGACTTTATTCGCTGGGGGAAGGTCAATGGGATCCCGGTAGGACCGGGGCGGGGTTCGGGCGCAGGCTCATTGGTGGCTTATGCGCTTGAGATTACCGATGTCGACCCGATTGAATACGATTTACTGTTTGAGCGCTTTCTCAACCCTCAGCGGGTTTCGATGCCTGACTTCGACGTCGATTTTTGTATGGATCGGCGTGACGAGGTCATTGACTACGTAGCCAATACCTATGGACGCGATGCGGTGTCGCAGATCATCACGTTCGGCACAATGGCAGCCAAGGCGGTTGTTCGTGACGTGGCACGCGTGCAAGACAAGCCATACGCCCTCGCCGATAAGATGTCCAAGCTCATCCCTTTTGAAGTTGGAATGACACTTGAAAAGGCGCTGGAGCAGGAAGAACAACTGGTCAACCTGTTACAGGAAGATTCTGCCGCGCAAGAAATTTGGGATATGGCGGTTCAGCTTGAGGGCTTAACGCGAAACGCCGGCAAGCACGCAGGTGGGGTCGTCATTGCACCGTCAAAGCTCACTGATTTCTCGCCACTGTTTTGTGACGAAGAAGGCCAAGGACTGGTCACTCAATACGATAAGAATGATGTTGAGGACGCTGGGCTCGTAAAGTTCGACTTTTTGGGATTGCGCACGCTGACCATTATTGACTGGGCAGTGGCCATGATTAATCAGCGCACTGATATTGAGGCGCCGGTTGATATTAATCAGATTCCATTAGACGACGGCGACGTTTACCGCCTCCTTCAAAGCGCTCGAACGACGGCGGTATTTCAGTTAGAAAGTCGTGGCATGAAGGAGTTGATCAAAAATCTGCGCCCCGATTGTTTTGAGGACAT
>JAQXEB010000182.1 GCA_029251065.1 Luminiphilus sp. | reverse complement strand
ATGCGGCTTCACCAACATTCATGTTGCAACATTGGGTACGCGATCGAGACGGGTTTAGGCTGAGTTTGAGTGAGGCTATAAAACGCCAATGCGCTGATACTGCGAAGGTTTATGGACTTCATGATCGCGGCGTACTGGCGCGTGGCTACCTCGCAGATATTAATATTATCGAGCTCGAAAATATTGCCATGAGCAAGCCTTGGGTCGCCAATGATTTGCCCGCAGGTGGGAAGCGTTTGCTGCAGTCGTCTTCAGGATACCGAGCGACCTTTAAGTCCGGTGTGCAAACGTTCGACAATGGTCGCTATCTTGGAGCGACACCGGGAGTCCTCATACGTGGTCCGCAGAGCGCGCCTTGAGTCGGTAATCGGCGGACTAAAAATGAGGCGCGACAATCTCCATCCGCAGTCCGTTGTCATCGGAAGGTCCATTTTGCGGAAGCACAATGCGCCTATCGGGCGCGCGTTCTGCGGTCAGTAGACAAACGAGCGCATCAATAAAGTCGTCTGGCAGAACCTCTTTTCTAGGATAAGTTGCAAGCCCTTGTGATAGCGCGCTTTCGACATTTCCGAGCTCGTGCAGCAGTAATAGACGCGCAGCACGACCCTCCTCGGTCTTCTTACTCGCCTTCAGGGCAACACCACCGTTCAAGCATGCGAAGGCCACCTCGGGATGGCACTCGCGCCACACCCCTTTTCGCCTGGGCTGTCCAAGCCAGCTGTCCAATTCTCTTATTTTTGGGAACAAGTAAAAAGATTGCTTGCTCAAACCTTTACCCGAGAGTGTTCTGGATAACGCGTTCGCCTCAGCATAGTCGGTGCAGCGTGCGACCTCCCGCGCTGGCACTCCAAATACGCTCGAAGACCGGTACGGGCGCAGTTGCGCTCGTGCAAGAGCGTCACAGTGTCGAGTCCCACCGTCGCGCAACAAGCCAATCGGCATGTCGATCATTACGCTCGCATCTGATGTCAAAGCATCATTCACGGACGGCAAATCCGCCCGCGTCTCAAATTGAATTTCGCCGTCGACCCGGAACGCCATCACCCAGCCGCTTCGACACCCGTCAATACCCAACGCCGTCCTTGGCGCGACACTGAGCCGACGCTCTGAGACTGACGCCCGATCGGAGTCCGACTGGTTATCATTACCTGCGCTTAGGTTTGTCACCGAGAAGGCTTCCCGCAATCACTCAAACTCGAGTAACTTGCACCGGCATGTGGGAGTAACCACGCACAAAATTGTTACAGATTCGGGTCGGCGGACCCATAAGCGTTATGTGCTTAAAGCGGTCGAGCGCTTCCTCCCAAACGATGCGCAACTGCATTTCTGCTAAACGATTGCCCATACACCGGTGGATACCAAACCCGAAAGAGGCATGGTTTCGGACCGAGTCACGATCCACGAGAAAGGTGTCGGGATTAGTAATTACGGTCGCATCGCGGTTTGCGGAGCAATACCACAACACGACCTTATCGCCCTTTTTCATCGTATGGCCCTTGAACTGGGTATCACGGGTCACTGTTCGACGCATGTGAGGAAGCGGGGTTTGAAACCGGATAATTTCCGACACCATTGAGGGAATTAAACGTCGGTCTGCCCTCACCTTTTCAAACTGCTCGGGATATTCGTTGAGAAACAATACGCCGCCCGACATCGAGTTTCGCGTGGTGTCATTACCACCGACAATCAGCAACATCAGATTGCCGGCGTAGTTCAATGGATCATCCACCATATTCGCCGTATTTGGGTCTCTCTGCAGCAGTCGAATCAAGTCAAAGGATTCTTGATCGTCACCCTTTCGTTCGTGCCAAAGCTGAGTAAAGACGCCCAGAAACTCCTGAATGACTAACAACCGCTCTTCACGACTCAATCCGGTCCCGGCCGTCATTCGCTCGTCTGACGTGATCGCGTCTGACCACTCGGATAGCTTTTCACGCAGATCCCAAGGAAAATCAAATAAAGTGGCCAGCATCTGCGTTGTTAGATTGCGAGACACTAACTCTACCCAATCAAACGTCTCTCTCTCAGGAAGACTGTCAAGCGCCTCGCCCGTACGCGTTCGAATCAGCGCCTCAAATTCGAGAAGATTTTTTGGTGCGACCACCGGCTGTACCGCGCGTCGTTGTATATCGTGCTGCGGCTGATCCATCGCGATAAACGACGGTGCTCGGCGCTCATCAGGCGGATCAATGATTGCGATCGTGGGCTCTGAAGAAAACGTCTCGGTGTCTTTTTCAACAGCGACAATATCGTCGAAGCGAGTAATCGACCAGAACGCTCCCGCTGGGCTCTCAGCTTGAAAGTGAATCGGTGACTCACGACGCAGACGCTCGAAAAGTGGCTGCCAGCAGTCGAGTTCAAAACGACGCGGATCTGAAACATCGAGTTCGCTGAGCGGCGTCGTCTGCGGGTCAGCTAAGGCCCCCTTGTCCCCTGCAGCCATATCTGCACCCCGTCCCCGTCGCTTACATTTGGAATTCAGGGAGCTTGACGGTCATATTGCCCATGGTGTCGCTGACCTGTAGCTGACAGCTCAAACGTGAGTTACTCTCTCGATCGGGTCGAAGGCCCAGCATTGACTCCTCTTGGGGATCCACTGCGGGGAGCGGACCTGCCGACTCCTCAACAAAGCAGTGACAGGTCCCACAAACAGCACCACCGCCACAGTCGGCGTCGATCCCAGGGATATCGTACTTCATTGCAACTTCCATAATGCTGATGCCATCGTCGGCATCCACTTCGTGCTCAGTTCCATCAAACTCAATGAACTTTATTACTGGCATTACATATCCCTTAATCAAATCTATATTTCGCGACGAATTGTGAATTAAATCCACGCATTAGGCTAGTGCTGGCCGATTGACTAAACCTATCGACGACCCGCGAGGCGCAATATGGTGTCTCTTAATAAGTGAGACCGTAAAAAAGGATCCAACCAACGATATAAGCGACCCGAGATAATCACAGACTGCCCTTTGGCACACGCTGCCAGCCCCTCACGCACGACCGTACTTGCGTCGTACCATATCCATGACGGTGAGTTCATTTTTTCATCCATAAGTCCAGCCACCGCGTGAAACTCAGTATGGGTAAACCCTGGGCACAAGGCAGTCACTTTGACACCCTTGTTTTTCACAGCCAGGTTAAGTTCCTCGGAAAGCGCGATCACGTAGGCCTTAGCAGGCCCGTAATTGCCACTATCGGAACTTGGAAAACGGCCCGCGACCGAAGCCACGTTAACCACCCATCCCACGCCACGAGTTTGCATTTGTGGAATGAGC
Source organism: Luminiphilus sp. (assembly GCA_029251065.1). GTDB lineage: Bacteria > Pseudomonadota > Gammaproteobacteria > Pseudomonadales > Halieaceae > Luminiphilus. Next base: position 2,394 of record JAQXEB010000182.1, on the reverse strand, counting down.
CGGCTGCAGAGTTCAGCGACGGTCCTCATCATCAACTGCTCAAATGTGCGCTGTTCTCTATAGTCGGTTACGCTTAGCAAATGCGGTCCCGCAATGCCCGCGTTGTTGATCAATACATCTACCGTGAGTCCCAGGTCCTCAATACGCTCACAAAGCGCTCCGGGAGAATCGACCAAGCTCAGATCTTGTTCAATAATCGTCGAGGGAGTGCTCAGCGAAGCCGCTAGTGCTTCAAGCTTGTTCCCGCGCCGCGCCACTAAAATAAAGTGATCGACCCTACCGTCCAGTTGACGCGCGAACTCCAAACCGAGCCCAGAGGATGCGCCGGTGATGAGTGCTGTTCCGTTCATGTGGGACTCCTACCGGATGCGCTCGCAGGTAAAGCCCTGTCTCGGAAAATGGATATGACACAGGCCCACGTCTTCCGAACGTCTTGCGATAATAATGCGTTCAGCACTCAAGCTCACCAGTGTCCCGGTAACCGGAACGCGTCCTGTATCTGTAGGCGTCACAGTCACCCATTCGCCCACGTCTTCATGCGCGACATCCATCGACGGAAGCGACCGAGGATCTTGCAGTTTCGCAATTTCAAGCGCGTCTGAGGCTTCAACATCTACGTAATCACCCCAGCCGATTTCAGCCATCCTTGTCATCCACGACCGAACATTCTCAGGTATTTGACGGGGTTTGATACTTTTAAACCCTTGGGCTAAAAAGATTGGGTGATAACAGCAGAAATCGCTGAGACTTGGCGACGCGCCGCTGACATACCGCTTACCCACAAGCTGACGTTCCAAATCATTTAAAAATTCTCGGAAAACGCGTTTCGCGACAGCCGGACTCTGTCCAGCAGGCTTGTGGCCTGCAGAAAATGACGCGCGGTCCTTGGCAAACGCCATCATCCCCTTTAATCCAAGCATCCATGTCAGGCCTAATGCTGTTTTAAGTGATGAATTTTGTCGAATTGCAGCAAAAAACACATCGGTCTCTGCCCGTTGCGCCAATGCCTGCGACGCGTCGCCGCAGGCCGCTAAGGTCTGTTTAGAACGACCGATTATCTCTTCACTGATCATCGCCGTATCGCAAAATATATCTGCGCCTATCTGCATCACGGGTATCCGACGATAGCCCCCAGCAAGAAGCGCGAGCGTATTTCTGGGAGGCTGAATAGCCACCTCCACCGAGCGCCACGGCACGCCGAGACAGCTGGCAAGCAAGCGAACTTTTTCAGCGTAGGGGGACGCCGGGTAGTGATAAAGAATCAAGTCGTTCTCAGACATGCCGCGGCCCTGGTGGAAGATGTGCTGAGAGCTTAGTGTCCTTCAGTGCGAATTGCTACTGGCCCAGCGCGTCCCGAATACTCTGAGTCACCGCGTCGACCGCACCCACGCCATTAATACGATGGTACTGCGGGCCCTCTAGTGCACTGTAAAATCCAACCAGAGGACGCGTCTGACTCTCGTAAACACCCAGCCGGTGGCGAACAGTCGCCTCTGCATCATCATTACGCTGAATGAGGGGCTCACCGGTCAGGTCATCGAGCCCATCTTGTTTTGGCGGGTTGTGCTCAATGTGATAAATCCGTCCGCTGCCTGGATGCACACGACGCCCACTCATGCGGGAGACTATTTCTTCGTGGTCAACGTCGATTTCAATGACTTGATCAATATCGATGTTCGCATCGACCATCGCTTCGGCCTGCGGGATGGTTCTGGGAAACCCGTCAAGGAGACAGCCATTTTCACAGTCGCGCTCCTCTAATCGGTCTTTCACCAACCCAATGATAATGTCATCGGAGACTAAGCCTCCTTCGTCCATGATCACCTTCGCTTTTTTCCCAAGCTCAGTACCTGCCTTTACAGCAGCCCGAAGCATATCACCGGTGCTAATTTGAGGGATGCCGAAGTGGTCGCACAAAAAAGCGGCTTGGGTCCCTTTGCCGGCGCCTGGAGCACCCAGAAGAATAATACGCATGTTGTCCCTATTTACTGATATCAGACCGCATCACGGCCCAAGAGCGAGAAAATACACACCGAGAGCAGACCTTACAAGTTATCTCGATCGCTCTTTACGCTTTGCCGCTTGCCAACGCGCCTCAAGACGCTGCCTACTTTCCTCGTCCAATCGACTCCCCTCGGCAAGCGCATCGCCTTCGGCTGTCCTCACACGTGCCTCAAAACGTCTATTTGCTTTGCGAAGCGCAGCCTCAGAATCCACCTTCAAATGCCTCGCCATATTGACGACGGTAAATAATACGTCCCCCAGCTCACTTTCGATCTCTTGCGTCGCACCTAATTCGATTGCATCCGAGAGCTCATCAAGCTCTTCAGTGAGCTTGAGTGAAATGGCCTGTAGCGTCTCGAAATCAAAGCCCACACCGCCTGCACGTTTTTG
>JAQXEB010000181.1 GCA_029251065.1 Luminiphilus sp. | reverse complement strand
ACGATCCAAATCATCGTCAGGAGATCCAGGCGGCCCACCGGGCACGTCAGCCCCGTGGTCATAAAAAATCTCAGAGCTTGGACCGCAAGGGCCGGTATCACCCATCTGCCAGAAGTTGTCTTCGTCTAACCGAGACAACCGGCTCGCATCCACGCCTATCTCGTCAATCCAAATCTTGGCGGCTTCATCGTCTGAGGTGTGAACCGTCACCCAGAGCCTCTCTTTGGGGAGTTGCAGGTCCTCCGTCAAAAACGTCCATGCAAAATTGATGGCTTCTCGCTTGAAATAGTCGCCAAAACTAAAATTGCCCAACATTTCAAAAAAGGTATGGTGCCGAGCGGTGTAACCCACGTTTTCGAGATCGTTGTGTTTCCCGCCGGCTCTCACACAGCGCTGACTCGATACTGCGCGATGATAGTCACGCGTTTCGACACCCAGAAATGTGTCTTTAAATTGGTTCATCCCCGCGTTCGTGAACAACAGCGTGGGATCGTCGTGCGGCACCAAGGAGCTCGAAGCAACACGCATGTGCTGCTGCCGCTCAAAGTACGACAGAAACGCTTCTCGAATGTCAGCAGTTTTCATGCATTGGGTCTCTACAAATCAAATAACGTACGGAAAATTATCGCGCCAAGCCCTGAGCTAACTCACCTTCTTTCATGTCACGACCGGCCAACAGGTGTAGGTGCAGGTGAAACACGGTTTGGCCACCCCCTTCACCATTGTTTATCACGAGCCTGAAGGCGTCTTCGACCCCCAGTTGCTCTGCTATTTTGCCAGCAACCAGCAACAGGTGCCCTAAAAGTGCCTGGTCATCTCCGCTTGCTGTGCTGAGCATCGCAATCGGTTGACGCGGAATAATAAGAACGTGAGTTGGGGCTTGCGGGTAAAGGTCACGAATGACCACACAGAGGTCGTCTTCGTACAAAAACTCTGTCGGTATTTCGCCGCGCGTAATTTTCCCAAAAATAGTGTCTTCCACTGGGTTTACCCCAACTTCTCATCGGCGCTCAATGCGCGTGCTTCACCCTCGAGCAACACCGGAATCCCATCGCGCACAGGGTAGGCCAAACCACTCGCCTTACAGACCAGCTCTTGGCGTGTCTCGTCGTAATCCAAAGGCGCCTTCGTCACGGGACAGACCAATATTTGCAATAACTTTTTATCGAGCACAAAGATCTCCTTCTCGGCAGCCTTCGAGTATACGCGCTTCTGTGCACTAGGGCATGGGTGGGACGAGCAACTGTGGATCCACACGTTGATTAAACCAGCTCATTCGCCAATCCAGATGCGGTCCAGTAGCGCGGCCGGTCGCGCCAATTGCACCCATGACATCGCCCACTTGGAGAACGTCGCCGACACGCACATCAATCCGGCTCATGTGGAGAAATGATGAACTCAACCCATAGCCATGATCGAGGATAATTGTGCCGCCCGAATAGAAAAGATCGGGCTCAGCCAGTGTCACCACACCCGGACCGGGCGCGTGTACCGGTGTGCCCGTCGGCCTTGCAACATCGACGCCGTAATGTGGATTACCCGGTGTTCCGTTGTAAAAGCGCTGACTGCCATAAACCCCACTAATCCGTCCCGTCGCAGGCCAACTCAGTCCCGACAGCACCGCTTTTAGGAACCCTTCATTTTCTATCCGCCGCGCTTTCGCCGTCCGTACCAGTTGCCGCTCTTTACGTATACGCGCCAGCTGCGCTTCAGGCGGCGTCACGGTCCGCTGAGGAACCCCTTCAACCCTCGAAATCCGATACTCTCGTGCTGCCAACTCGAACGTGCAGGTCAGTCGCTCGTTAATTACCAGATCAACCTGCGTCTCGGCGTCTCGACCCAGCCCCAGGACAAAGGACCCATCGGACAACACCGGCACATCGATCTGCATAAACCGTAACTGACTCCCAGGCTCAGCACGCCCCCAAACCAATCCACCCGGCATAAAGTCACCTTCAAGCGCGGGACACGCGCCTTCGGACGCCAAACTCGGCGCTGTATAAAGCAAAAAAAGAAGCGTAAAGACGGTCAAAGATCGCATGATAGTATCCGGTCAAAGTGCACAATATAGTCTCTCAAGGGCGCGGATGAATCCATAGCCATACTCTGGCAGGACTCAATTTGGAGAGTTGATGTCTCGATACCAAGCACCACGCATCAAAGGATCACCCTATATCACCCCCGAGGGTGCGACGCAGCTGCGCCATGAGTTACATCAGCTGTGGAAGATCGAGCGACCTCAAGTCACCGCGGTCGTTCATGCTGCTGCGCTCAATGGTGACCGATCCGAAAATGGCGACTACATTTACGGAAAAAAGCGCCTGAGAGAAATCGACAGCCGCGTCCGCTTTTTGCAAAAACGGCTGGATGAACTCACAGTTGTCGATTCAAAACCGACCGACACGAGCAAAGTGTATTTTGGCGGGTGGGTGCGCTTAGAGGATGACGCCGGTGTGTGTCACGAGTATCGACTGGTCGGTCCTGATGAATTTGATCTGCGTTCAGGCCTTTTAAGCTGCGACTCCCCCTTGGGAAAAGCGCTTCTCGGAAAAGCGCCCGGAGACACGGTCGTTGTCAACAATCCTGAAGGCAGTCGCGAGTGGTTTGTTCACTCGGTGTCCTACGCCTAAGCAACGACTGATGACCTGTCAAACTCACAATTACCAAGGACTGACCGCCACTTAAGGCGCCAGAGTGCTAACATCTTTCGCTTCACTTCGCCGGGGGGGCACCGATGTTTGACGATACAAAAAATCGTTTTCAAAACCGACATATTGGGACAACGGCGGCACAGCAGGCCGAAATGGCGACAAGTGTAGGATTCCAAAGTGTCGATGAGCTCATCGCCACCGCAGTGCCCGACAATATTAAATTGGACCAGCCGCTGGATCTACCAACAGCGCTGACTGAGAACGAAGCCCTGCTCAAGCTCCGCGCCTACGCGGACCAAAATAAGGTGGTTCGTAGTTGCATCGGAATGGGCTATTACGACACGATTACGCCGCCCGTCTTACTTAGAAATGTTTTCGAAAATCCTGGCTGGTACACAGCGTACACGCCTTACCAACCCGAAATATCACAAGGTCGGTTAGAGACTCTTTTGACCTACCAGCAGATGGTGATTGACCTTACGGGTATGCCGCTCGCCAATGCATCGCTGCTTGACGAAGCCACGGCGGCAGCCGAGGCGATGACACTGATGCATCGCATGAATCGAAAGTCCAAGTCTTCCACTTTTGTCGTCACGAGCGATTGTCATCCACAAACCATCTCACTCATTCAAACGCGCGCAGAGCCACTGAACATCACTGTTGAGATCGTTCCTCCGGAATGCATCGAAGATGTCGACAACGCCTTCGGCGTGTTGGCGCAATACCCAGGAACTCTGGGTGACGTGCGCGATCTTTCCCACGCCATTTCAAACTGCCACGAGAAAAATATTTTGTTTGGCGTTGCCACCGACCTATTGGCACTGACCGTTTTGAAGCCACCGGGCGCCATGGGCGCCGACGTTGTATTGGGTAGCTCGCAACGATTTGGCGTTCCCATGGGTTACGGCGGGCCACACGCTGCATTTTTTGCCACCCGGGAGGAGTTCAAGCGCTCTTTGCCGGGGCGCGTTATTGGCGTCTCCATAGACAGTAAGGGGCGTCAAGCGCTGCGAATGGCCATGCAAACGCGTGAGCAACACATTCGTCGAGAGAAGGCGACCAGTAACATTTGTACGGCTCAAGCACTCCTGGCCATCATGGCCGGCCTCTACGCCATGCACCACGGTCCCGACGGACTCAGAGCGATTGGCGAGCGCGTGCATGCGATAACCTCTTCGCTCGCCGCATCACTGCACAGTGGGGGCGTGAAGGTGCTTAACGACACCTGGTTCGATACGCTGTGCGTCGAGGTCGACGACGCGCCAGCCGTTCTTCAACGTGCGGCTGACAAGGGCTATAACTGTCGGAAGATTAATGACTCGTGTTTGGGTATATCGGTTGACGAAACCACGACGACCGAAGACCTTGCGACGCTCGCTAGCATTTTCGGTGTCGAAGTCGTCTCCGGTGCTTCGGGGATTCCTGAAAACCTCCTTCGTCAGATGGATTATCTCAGCCATCCACTGTTTCAAGACTACCGGACTGAAACGGAGATGCTTCGATATCTCAAGCGGCTTGAAAACAAAGATATTTCGTTAACCCGCTCAATGATTCCGCTGGGTAGTTGCACGATGAAACTCAACGCAGCGGCAGAAATGATTCCAGTCTCGTGGCCCGAGTTTGCGCGTATGCACCCCTTTGCACCTGCTGAGCAGGTCAAAGGCTACACCGCGATGCTCAATGAGTTGTCACAGT
>JAQXEB010000180.1 GCA_029251065.1 Luminiphilus sp. | reverse complement strand
CATCTAATCGCTAATTAATAATATCTAAAATAACAAATACGCGATTCTAAGGAGAATGTGATATGCGGCTAATCAACGTAGTGCAGGTTGGTGTGCTCTCGGTAACATTACTGGCGACGAGTCTCAGCCTAGCCCAAGAAGATCTGTTTACGGGGATAGAGGAAGTCGTTGTAACCGCGCAGAAGCGAGAGGCCACACTGCAAGAAACGCCCGTAGCCGTGTCTGTAGTGTCTGGAGAAGACCTCGTCACAAAGCGGATTGACGATATCCAAGAGCTTGAAATCGCGACACCTTCGCTAAACACCGGCCAAAATCAGACCTCCTCTCAGCAAACCTTCAGTATTCGTGGGTTGGGGACCTCTGGGAATAATGCAGGTTTAGAGCCCTCCGTTGGGGTATTTATCGATGGCGTCTACCGTAGCCGGGCAGCCTCTGCCATTGACGACTTTATCGCTGTCGAGCGGGTAGAAATATTGCGCGGCCCACAGAGCTCGGTATACGGCAAAAACACGCCCGCAGGTGTTATTTCGATCATTACCAAAAAACCGCAGCGAGAATTTGGTCTAAACCTTGAACACAGCATCGGCAACTATGGGAGCAAAATAACCCGCGGTACGGTGACTGGACCTCTTACGGACACAATGTCTTACCGCTTGTCGGGTAACCATAACAAGCGTGGCGGTTATATTGACAACGTGCAGCCCGGCCGAGGCGCGGTCAATGATAGAGACCGGTCTGCCTTGCGTGGACAACTGCTTATAGAGCCCAGCGACAATCTGACCTTCCGGATTATTGCGGATACCTCATCCATTCGCGAGGACTGTTGTGGTGCTCCTTTTTATTACAATTTGCCGGCCAATGCGGTTCGTACAACCGCACTGGGAGCAACATTGTTACCCGATGATATCTACCAGCGCGAGATAAAATTTGACCGAGCGATGTACACTGAACAGGACCAAAGCGGCGTCTCGGCCCAAGTGGATTGGGTGAATGACAACTACACGTTTACGTCCCTTAGTGCTTTTCGAGACTTTCGAGAAACCAACGACATAGATGCCGACTTTATCGACATTCCGCTCAGCGGGGTATTGCAAAACTACATTGACCGGCAGGTGTTTACTCAGGAGTTGAGACTGCAGTCCACCGACGCTGACAAACTCGATTGGATGATTGGCTATTATTACTACGACGCTGATCAAGATAATACTAATGATAACCAGTTAGGTGAGTTTGCCCGTCCGTTTTTTGATGGTGCGATCGGTGGCATCGTCACACTTGTTGAAACCCTGTCGGGTGCTCCCGCTGGATCCTTCATTGGCGCAGGTACTGGCAGACAAGGTGAGTTTAATTTGCTGACAACCAGCCACTCGGTATTCGGTAAGGTCGACTATCACGTCAGTGACAAGCTGACCGCATCGCTTGGTGCTCGCTGGACCACTGAAGACAAGGAGATTGAGGCTGACATTACTACCAACGCACCTTACTCAGCCATTGACTTCAGTGACCCTACCAGCAATCCAGTTGTTGCAATGCTTCCAGCTCCGTTTCGGGGCGCAGCGGCCGCAGTTCAGCTCTTCAGGCCTTTGTCCGATTTTGCTGAGAAACGCAGTGAGAGTGAGCCGACTGGGGACCTTACCCTTTCTTATAAATACAGCGATAGCGTGAGTTTGTACGGTAGTGCTAAGCGTGGTTATAAAGCCGGTGGTTTTAATGTCAGTGCCGGTGCGGGCGGTGCTGACTTTGATCGGGAAATTGCCGATGCGTGGGAGGTGGGTGCTAAAGTTCGTGCGCTCGATAATAAGCTCCAGGTCAACCTTGCGGGATTTTCGCAGCGCTTGCGTGACTTCCAGACCAATGCCTTTAACGGCGTTACGTTTACCCTAACCAATGCGGGTGAAATTCAGGTTGATGGCTTTGAGTTTGAGACGTTTTATGCCCCCACCGCCAACCTGTATGTCTCGTTTTCTGGGTCTTACCTGGATGCCAAGTATGACAGCTACGTTGGCGGGCCAAAGATCATAGCCCCGACAGGTACACCTGCTACACCAGGCGTAACTCAGGACCTCAGCGGGAGACGACTGTCGTTTGTCCCTAAGTGGACGCTAAGTTCATCGGTGAGTTACACCAAGAATTTTGGCGCAGTCGACGGCTTTGCGAACCTCGTTGCTCGATATCGCGGTGCGCGTAACGTAACGTCAGAGCAAAACCCCATTGCTGACCAAGATAGTTATGTTACGGCGAACGCCACGGTGGGCGTGAGCGATACAGACGGCCGCTGGACGTTGAGTTTATGGGCCAAGAATATTTTCGAAGAGGATTACACTGATGCATTGTTCAACTCTGTGATTCAGGCTGGCAGCTTCAACGCCTATCCCGGAGATCCTCGCAGTTACGGCGTCACACTCAGGGTGCAGTACTAAGCATCAGGTAAAGCGTCATGAGTTTAGGCCGCGAGCGCTTACCGCTGAGGACTAAGCTCGCCTATGGCATAGGCGAGATGGGGGAGGTTGTTTTCAATGGCATGTTTAATGGATTTATTGTCATTTTCTACAACCAAGCAATTGGTCTCTCTAATTCACTGATCGGTACGGCGATTATGCTGGCCATGATCGGAGACGCAGTCTCCGATCCTTTGGTCGGTATGATTTCTGATCGTTGGCGTTCGCGATTGGGTAGGCGTCACCCCTTCTTGTTCATGGCCCCCATTCCTCTAGCTACCTCACTGTTTTTTATATTTAATCCCCCGGCAGCGCTTACGGGTGGTGTGTCGGGCGAACCGAACTCGCTATGGCTTTTTATTTGGCTGACCTGTTGGACTATCTCCGGCCGGTTATTCGTAACGCTTTACACTATTCCCCACCATGCACTGGGAGGGGAGTTGACTAAGGATCCCAATGAGCGTTCGCGACTCTTCAGTCTGAATGCAATTATTGGCTATGTGTCGGGTGCACTATTTGCCCTCACAGTCTGGGGCTTCTTTTTTGCGGGTGAAAGTACGCTTGCGGACGGGTCGGTCGTGCCCAAGCACCTTGATGTATCGGCGTATCCCCCGGTGATTCTAACGGCCTGCGGAATCGTTCTGGTGATGATTTATGCAAGCTCTCTTGGTACGTTGGGGCGAGTACCGTATCTCAGTTCACCACCCGAGAATCTTGCGCGGATGTCGCTTGGGGGGTTCTATCGAGAGCTGATGGGTGTTTTCAAGAATCCTAATTACGCTGTCCTACTCCTCGGTTTTTTCTTATTGATGATTTCAATTGGACTCAGCGAAACGCTCGGAATTTTTATTGCTACTTATTACTGGGAGCTGAAGCCGGAACAAATTAAGTGGTTCGGTCTGGTGGTCATTCCTGCTGTTATTATCGGTGCCAGTGCTTCTCCTGCATTGATGAGGAAGTTTGACCGAAAGCCGGTTTTGTTGGCAGGTCTCCTGGGGATCGTGGTACTCACACAGCTTCCGATAGATCTGCGCTTGTTGGGCCTGATGCCCGTCAATGGGTCTGACTTGTTATTGCCGCTGTTGTTGGCCAATTCCTTTCTCAGTACTTTGTGCGCGGCCGCAGGTGCAGTTGCGATGATGTCGATGTTGGGAGACATCACTGATGAAAATGAGTTGCTTGTGGGTCAGAGGCAGGAGGGCTTGATTTACTCTGCGCGCGCATTTTTTGCAAAGGCGGCTAACTCGGTTGGACATTTTTTGGGTGGCATAATGCTGGATCTCTTTGTTGTTTTCCCTCTGAACGCGGTGCCCGGGGAAGTCAGCAGCGATGTCATCTGGCGTTTGGGTTTATTTGGGGGGCCGATTATGTGCATCGCTGGTGTCATGGCGTTGCCATTTTACGCACGTCATAAGCTTACCCGTGCCCGACATGCGGAAATTTTGGTTGCGCTCAATGCCCGGTGATAGCAAGGCGATAACGAGGAGCAAGTAGCATGGCCGAAGTCTTTGGGTTCTGTGATGAGCGGTTCGCCGAAGTGCGCGACATCCTGGCGGCCAGCATCGATGCGGGAAGCGATGTGGGTGCGTCATATGCCCTCACTGTTGATGGTGAAGTGGTGATTGACTTGTGGGGTGGGCACCTTGACGAAAGCCGCACTACAGCCTGGCAGGAAGACACCATCATTAATGTGTACTCAACCACAAAGACGATGAGCTTCCTTACTGCCTTGATGCTGGCTGATTGTGGTGAGTTGGACTTTGACGCGCCCGTCTCGCGTTATTGGCCTGAATTCGCGGCGAACGGCAAGCAGGACGTGAAAGTCTGGCACCTCATGAACCATGCTTCCGGACTCTCTGGGATGGACGAGCCCATGGAGCCAGAAGATCTCTATGATTGGGATAAAATATGCTCTGCCTTAGCAAGGCAAGAGCCTTGGTGGGAGCCGGGTACCGCCACCGGTTACCATGCCATAACGCAGGGATATCTGATCGGCGAGCTCGTAAGGCGGATCAGCGGACAAACCTTGGGCCAGTTTTTTGCTTCTGAAATTGCTCAGCCGCTACAGGCCGATTTTCATATTGGCGTGCCAGAGTCTGAGTTCCCTCGTATCGCAAACCTCATAGTGGCGGGTACCGGAGAGGGTCCGGCACCCGAAGATCCAGGGTCCATTTCTGCTCGCACTTTTCGCAATCCATTTTCGCCAGCGCACTATTCTTGGACTGATGCGTGGCGTAAGGCTGAAATTCCTGCCGCTAATGGGCATGGTAATGCGCGTTCGGTGGCGCGGGCGCAGACGCCTCTGGCCTGTGGCGGGCAGGCGTTTGGCGTCCGGTTGTTTTCAGAGGATACTGCGCATCAGGTCATGCGGCCTCGTATTTCAGGTAAAGACCTGGCAACAGGCGTACCACAGACGTTTGGCCTGGGATTTGGCATAGTGCCCGAAAATGTGCCGCTGTCGCCGAATAAGAACACCTGTTACTGGGGCGGCTGGGGTGGTTCTGCCGTGGTGATTGATCAGGATGCGCGCCTCTCTGCAGCTTATGTAATGAACAAAATGGCGGTCGGTTTGAATGGAGATTTTCGTTCTGTCAAGTTGCTGGCGGCGGTTTATCGGGGCCTTTAATGTTGTGTCTGAAAAGGCCCAGCTTCGTGTCAGTAATCGAGTCAGGTGTTTACACTAATCGTTGAGATT
>JAQXEB010000179.1 GCA_029251065.1 Luminiphilus sp. | reverse complement strand
GTCAATGACCGCGATTGCATCTGCGTTGACGATGGTCGACAGTCGGTGCGCGATAATGATGGTCGTGCGTCCGCGCGTTAACTTTGCCAGAGCCAGCTGGACGTAGTGCTCACTTTCGGTATCGAGCGCACTGGTAGCCTCATCGAGCAAAAGGATCTCAGGGTTTTTCAAAATAGCGCGTGCCAGTGCGATACGTTGCCGCTGACCACCTGAGAGTTGTACGCCTTGAGCACCAATTTCGCTTTGGTAGCCATTGGGCAGCCGCGCGATAAACTCTTGCGCATACGCGGCTTGCGCGGCCGTCTCGATGTCTTCTTGGCTCGCATGCGGATTACCGTAGCCAATGTTATAAGCAATGTCTCCTGAGAATAAGATGGGCGCTTGAGGAACCAGCGCTGTCTTATTTCGCCAGTCCCGTAAGGGGAAGTCGGCTAGCCGTGTTCCACCGTAGGTGAGTAACCCGCCACTAGGGTCATGAAAACGCTGCAACAACTCAAACAAAGTCGACTTACCCGCACCTGAGGGGCCGACTAATGCCAGAGTTTTTCCAGGGGAAATCGTGAGATTAAAGTCAGTCAGTGCTGGATTTTTGGGTCTTGAGGGGTAGGTAAACCGCATGTCTTGGGCCACGAGAGCCTGACCTTGAGAGATCATCGCTGAGCCGTTGTCGGTAATATCGCTCTCTTGGTGCAGAAGCTCAACTAACCGTTCTGCCGCGCCCGCGGCGCGCTGTAAATCGCCCCACACCTCTGACAGCGTGGCGAAGGCGGTTCCAAGCATCACCGCGTAAAATACGAAGGCGCCGAGGTCACCCCCACTCATGCGGCCCGCTATGACGTCCTGTCCGCCGCTCCACATCATTCCGACCATGCCGCCAAGGAATAAAAAGATCGCGCAGGCCATCAGCCATGCGCGCTGCTGAATTCGCTGTTTAGCGATGTCGAAGGCTCGGGCGACTTCGTTTTCAAAAACGGATCGTTCCATGGCCTCTCGTTGGAAGCTTTGGACGATCTTGATCGACTGGAGTACCTCGCCGGCTCGACTGCCAACGCTTGCGATACTGGCCTGGCTTTTGTTCGACAAGTTGCGTACTCGTCGCCCCAAGTAGAGCACCGGTAGCAGTGCGAGCGGCACGCCAATGAGCATAATTAAGGTCAATTTAATGTTGGTCAGCGACATTAAGATCAGTGCACCCACAAGCGTGAGGGCGTTTCTTGCGGCCAGACTAACCGACGACCCAATGAGGGTTTGTAATAACGTCGTGTCGGTAGTGATGCGAGACATAATTTCGCCCGCGTGATTTTTTTCATAAAAACCGGGGTGAACGGTAATGAGGTTATTGAACACATCGCGACGCAGGTCTGCACTCACTCGCTCACCAAGCCAGGACACCAAATAGAAACGAATGAATGACCCGCACGCCATGGCAAAGCCAACGACGACCATAAACAGCACCGCACGCCTGAGGCCTTCTTGACTCTGATTGGAAAAGCCTTGGTCAATCAGTATTTGAATACCATAGCCCAGCGAAAGCTGCGTCATCGCGGTGAAGATCAGCGCTGCACTCGCGTAAATGAGCCGCATCTTGTGAGGCCATAGAAAGCCCAGAAGCTCCCGCAGTGGCTTCAGTGATTTCGTCTTCCGGGCGTCCTTCGAATCGGTCGCGCTTTTCTCGTGCTCACTCATCAGTTGGTCCACCTTTTGACAAAAAACGACCCATGATTAATCCAACTTCAAACAGCAGCCACATAGGCAGTGCGAGCAGTGTCTGTGAAATCACGTCGGGTGGTGTGAGCAACATGCCCATGACAAAACAGGCGACAATGACATAGGCGCGGTTATTGGCGAGCTGATCGGCAGTCACTACACCCGTCAAGATAAGAATGACGGCGGCTACCGGGACCTCAAACGCCAAGCCAAATGCAAAAAATAATTTAAGCACAAAGTCTAGGTAACGATTAATGTCCGTCATTACCGAAATATCGCCCGGCCCCACCGTTGTAAAAAACCCAAACAACAAAGGGAAAACCACGTAGTAGGCAAACGCCACGCCCGCATAAAACAACACCACACTTGAGGCGAGTAAAGGTACGGCAATTCGCTTCTCCGCCTTGTAAAGGCCGGGTGCGATAAAGCCCCAAATCTGACTCAGGATGACGGGCATGGCGACAAAAACTGCGAGCACCAAAGACAGTTTGAACGGGGTTAGGAAGGGTGACGTGACCTCGGTCGCGATCATTGAAGAGCCTTCAGGGAGCAGTGTTCTTAAGGGCTCCGACACGTAGGTGTACAACTGGTTTGCAAATGGGAAAAGACCTAAAAAAGCGACAAAGACAGCGATAATTGCGTTACGGAACCGGTCTCTGAGCTCGCGCAGATGTGCGACGAGTGGCATTGGGTCGTCAGCACTCACAGGGGCTAGGCTCCCTTGTCCGATAAAGTCTCACTATCGGTAGCCGTATCGGTAGCCGTATCGGTAGCCGTATCGGTAGCTGTATCGGTAGCCGTGGGCGGCTCTATCGACAAGGCGCTACTGACGTCTGCGATGTCCTGAACTTCATCTCGACTCTCTTTGAGTGCACGCATGACCTCTTCGTTGTGCATTTCTCGACTGACATCGGCTTTAATTTCTTCAAATCCTCGACGCACACGACCCACCCACAGAGACAGGGACCTTAGAGCACTGGGGAGTCGCTCAGGGCCAACCACGAACAGTGCGATGGCACTGACAACTAAAAGTTCAGCGAAACCGATATCTAACATTTATAGCGCGACGTTATTTGTCGCTTTCTTCCTTTGAGTCGTCGATTTTTGGCGCGTCGCCGTCGTTGCGTTTAATGCCCTCGCGAAAGTGAGTGATCGCACTGCCAAGGTCTCGGGCGGCGCCGGGGAGGCGTTTTGTGCCAAAAATCAAGACGACGATGGCGAGAACGATCAGTAGTTGCCAGATTCCAATGCCGCTAAATCCCATAGTAGTTCACCGTATGTAGTCGTTGTGGGCGTTTTTGCCCGACGGGTGGTTGCGTGACGCCTTCTCTTCAAGACCCGACACACCTTGGCGTAACGCCAGAGCGTCTAACACTTCATTATGACTGATACCCAGCCTGTCTAGCATCACCATCGAGTGAAATACGAGGTCCGCGACTTCGCTGATCACTGCTTGATTGCTGCCGCCTGACGAATCAAGCGTTTTGGCGGCTAAAATGACTTCAATGGCCTCCTCTCCGACCTTTTCCAAGATCTTATCGAGGCCTTTTTGGTTGAGGCTTGCAACATAGGAGGTATCAGGCTCCGCTGTTCGCCGCTCCTCAATAACCGCCGCGATTGCGTTCAACAGATCAGTCACAGGCGCTTGCTCCGAAGACCCACTGCTTGTCTTTGGGCTCGTAAAAAAAACAATGTCGACGGCCTGTATGGCACGCACCTTCGCCCACCTGATGGACCTTAAGCAACAGTGTATCGCCATCACAGTCCAGCCGGACGTCAACCAGTTCTTGAACATTGCCCGACGTTTCGCCTTTTCGCCACAGAGACTTACGCGACCGTGACCAGTAGACGGTTCGGTTCTCGCTTAAAGTCAGCCGGAGTGCTTCCTCGTTCATCCACGCCATCATCAGCACTTCGCCCGTGCGGGCATCCTGCGCAATAGCGGGCAACAGTCCGTCTGCATTCCACTTGGGCTGCATCGTCTGAGGTATCAAGGTCTGGTCATTGCTTGTCATGGCTACAGTATGCCACGCCACGGCCCTGCGATCACTTGCCGCGAGTGAGGAGTCCTGCCACCAGAAGCAGTATGCCCAGTCCCGCATACCCTCCGGACTGAAGATCGAGCGCTAGGGACATGATCAGGATCGTGAGACCAGAGCCGATGAATAAGTCGGCACCCACTTTTGAAGAGCGCTGACTGGGCGTGTCGCTCAGGGCTTGTCGCTGTAGGGCCAAAAATTGCGGAATGACCTCTGGCAACTGAGAGGCGTGATGAATAAAGGCGGGTGCATCACGCTGAAGTTGTTTCGCTATGTTCACCGGGCTGTATTGCCGCTTTAACCAGTCTTCTAAGAATGGTTTTGCCGTCTCCCACAGGTTGAGCTCAGGGTAAAGTTGCCGACCCAGCCCCTCAATATTGAGGAGTGTCTTTTGAAGGAGCACAAGTTGAGGCTGAACTTTCATGTCAAAACTTGACGCGGCCTTGAACAGATTGACCAACATGTGCCCGAGCGAAATTTGGTGTAGCGGGCGATCGAAAATAGGTTCACACAGCATGCGGATAGTGGACTCAAAGTCTTGAACACGCGTCGACGGTGGAACCCAACCACTCTCAATGTGCAGTTCTGCCACGAGCCTGTAATTGCGCTGTAAAATTGCAAGTAGATTGCGGGCCACGTAATACTGATCGTCCCGAGACAGTTGTCCGACAATGGCGCAGTCGATCGCGATGTAGGTTGGCAAATCCGGATTTGTCGCATCAACAAAAATGTTGCCGGGGTGCATGTCAGCGTGAAAGAAGCAGTCATCAAACACCTGAGAAAAGAATATTTCCACGCCGCGTTCAGCAAGGACCTTCATATTGACCCCGGCATCATGCAGCGCATCGATGTCACCTACAGGGATGCCGCTGATTCGTTCCGAGACCATGAGCTTGGGGGTGCTGTAGTCCCAAAAAGTGGTGGGTACGAATACCAGCTTTCGTTGCGCCGTATTCTTCTTCAGCAACGACGCATTTGCCGCTTCGCGTCGTAAGTCCAGTTCGGCCAAAATGGTGACCTCATAGTCTTTGACGATTTCTGGCAATCGAAGTCGTCGAAGATCCTCAGAAACCCGATCTACCAGCCAAGCAAGGCGCTTAAAAAGCCGAATATCCGCCGCAATTTGCTTTTCTATTCCGGGTCGCAGGACTTTGATGACTGCGGCTTCGCCATCGTTAAGCGTGACGCCGTGAATCTGGGCCACCGATGCAGCGGCGAGTGGTGTTGAGTCAAAATCACGAAAGGCTGTGGCAATCGGTTGTTTGAGTTGCGCCTCGATAATAGTGATGGCCGCCTCGGATGAAAACGGAGCAACATTGTCTTGCAGCAACGCCAGTTCGTCTGCAATTTCATCGGGCAAGAGATCGCGGCGGGTGGACAACAGCTGGCCAAACTTAATAGGTACGGGCCCTAAGGACTCCAGTGCCGATCTCAAGCGCTCACCGCGGGGTGCTGAGTCCGCGGTTTCTTTGCTCGACAGCAGCCAGCGAAGCACTTTGCTTGAACCTTGCGGCAAAAACACACCTAATCGATGCCTACGGGCGGTGGTCAGAAATGCAATGGCACGTTTCACGCACTCGCTCCGCTCAAAAGGTCGACGCGGTTTTTCAAGCGCTTTAACCGTGACTCAGCCCGATCAACACGCAGTACCATGTCGTCAACGGATCCTAAAAAGTCGTCCAGTTCCGCTCTCGGCGGCGATAGACGCCCCTCTTCAAGGATGAATTCACTCAGCTGCCGACGGGCACTTTGATGCGCGACTTTGGATGCGGTGGTTAACCCCCGAATAAGGTTCGCAAGTTGATGTCCAACGATCGGACCGAGAAGATCGACCATGGGCGCCTCCCAGTCGATATTCAGGTCACTCAGTACATTTTGTAACGTCATGAGTACAGCGGTATCACCGGTGATTTTAATATTGCCATTGATCAGTGCTGCTGCCGGATCGGATGCGCTGGCAACTTTAAGGAATGCGCTCGAAGATCCTGATATACAAACCGTGGGCTCGGTCTCGCGGTAGCTTGATACGTTAATCTCACCGTCGCCGTTAATGACCAGAAAGACGTCGATCGTCGGATTTGTGCAGGCAATGGCAAGTTCAACGGGATGGAGTTGTGCAAGTTGAGGCGCTGTGCCCGGCGACAACGCAATGGCACGTGCAATCGCAGCTTCTGCTACCAGGCAAACGCCGGCGATGACTGCGGGATCGTGCTGCATGGTCACTAGCCTTTAATACCTCGGTGAACTGCCACGATTCCACCGGTCATATTGTGGTAGCGACAATCAACGAAACCGGCATCTTCGACCATATTAAGGAGAGTGTCTTGGTCAGGGTGTTTGCGGATGGACTCGGCAAGATAGCGGTAGCTGTCCGAGTCGTCGGTGATAATTTTGCCCATCACGGGCAGTGCAGAGAACGAGTAGGTGTCGTAAATTTTGGATAAGAGTGGGGAGACCGGTTTTGAAAACTCCAGCACTAAGAGGCGACCACCCGGTTTTAAGACACGATGCATTGACGCCAGCGCTTTGTTCTTGTCAGTTACATTTCTAAGCCCAAACGCGATGGTAATACAGTCTATGCTGTTGTCCTCGAAGGGCAGGTACTGAGCATCGGCCTGAACGACGCTAATATTACTAAGCGCGCCTTTATCGATAAGACGGTCTCTGCCCACAGAAAGCATTGCGGAGTTGATATCGGCAAGTACGACATGGCCGTCGGCCCCTACAAGCTTTGAAAATTTTGCTGCGAGGTCGCCTGTGCCACCAGCAATGTCGAGGACTGTTTGCCCTGGTCGAACCGCGCTTAGCTCGATGGTGAAACGTTTCCACAGTCGGTGCATACCGCCTGACATGAGGTCATTCATGACGTCGTAGCGCGCGGCTACGGAGTCAAATACTTCACGCACACGACCCGCTTTCTCGCCCGTTTTTACACGCTCGAAGCCAAAATCTGTGGTGTCGTCTGTGACCTTATCGTGTGTGCTCATCATGCTTCCCTAATGTCTAAAACAGCCAACGCTAACCAATGACTCTGACGATGTCCGTGTGCGGGTCTCGCGATGCGCCTGCGTCCGCCAATTTTTGCAAGTATTCGTTCCAAAGCCGATCTTTGTTTGCCACCAAGTGCGCTAGATACGCCCAAGTGTACAACCCGGAGCTGTGCCCGTCGTCAAAAGTCAGTTGCACAGCGTAATGTCCTACCGCTTGAATATCGGTCACCTGGACTTGAGATTTTCCACTTTGGAGGGTTTCCTGACCAGGGCCGTGTCCTTGGACCTCTGCTGAGGGTGACAGTACCCGTAAGAGTTCCGCGCCCAACTGTGCTGGATCAGAGTCGGCAAAAGTTACCGACAGTTCGCGCCGACGGGCACTGTATTTTAAAGACTCTGGGGCAGTTTGTGTCATTGTCACTGTGACGCTAGTCTGATCGCTTGAGAAGAAGCGTTTCGATATTTGACTGAGCTGCGAGGCTCCGAGCCTTGGCCATCTCTGACCGGCTGCTAAACGGCCCAATGTAAATTCGGTGCCACGACCCGCTGTCTACCCGCATTTCCTCAATGGAGGATTCTAGTCCCAACAGTGCTAGTTCACCGCGACGCCTGTCGGCATCTGCGACAGCCCTAAAAGAGCCCGCCTGCAGCACATACTTAGAGTATTCAGATGGGCTGATAGGACTCGGTGGCGATGACTGTGTACTCAGCGATTCGTCTTCTAACGTATCAAAGAAGGTGAAGCTCGGCTGTGGTGATACTTCAGATGAGGTTTCTTGAACCGATATGATCGACTGCGGCAGGGCCGTTGGGTTGATCCCTGCGATAATGCCCAGGCTTGCAACGGCCCCCGTCATTGCACCGACGATAAACCCGCTGATATGCGACGAGTTAAAAAGTGGATCTTCCGACGGCCTCTTCTTACTTTGCGCCGGTGTGCGCCGGGTGGCACTCGTTGTTGGGCGCTTTCGCTTAATACTCTTTTGGGGAGCGGCCATCGTTACATGACCTCGGGTGCGGAGACACCCAAAATACGCAAACCGTTAGCGATAACGTGTTGGGTCGCGGTTGCTAACGACAGCCGTGCGAGACTGACGTTTTGATTGTCATCGATGATCTTGTGCGCGTTGTAAAAGGAGTGGAACTCAGCCGCGACATCGCGCAGATAGTTGGCGACTGCATGAGGCTCTAGGCGCAAGGTTGCTCCGGCTACGACCTCGGGGTACTTGCTGAGCGACAACGCCAGCGACTGTTCTTCGCTGTGCTGTAACTGGTCTAAATGGGGAAGCCCGTCTACCGATGCCCATTGGCCAAAGTGTGTGACGGCTTTTTTCTGAAGGCTGCAAATACGCGCGTGCGCATATTGAATGTAATAAACCGGATTTTCATTGCTTTTAGAGCGCGCGAGATCGATATCGAAAGTGAGCTGCGATGTTGCTGCTCGGGCGGTCAAGAAATATCGCGTGGCATCACGGCCAACCCAATCAATAAGGTCGCGCAACGTGACATAACTTCCAGCACGCTTGGAGAGCTTTACTTCCGCTTGATCGCGCATGACGGTCACCATTTGATGCAGTACGTACTCTGGCCAACCTTTAGGAATACCGGTTTCGAGCCCTTGCAGTCCAGCTCGTACGCGCGTGATGGTGCTGTGGTGATCGGCGCCTTGCTCATTAATGACGCGCTCGAATCCACGCTCCCACTTATTGAGGTGATACGCCACATCGGGAACAAAGTAAGTGTAACCACCTTCGCGCTTTCGCATGACGCGGTCTTTGTCGTCGCCAAAGTCTGTCGTTTTTAACCACAGTGCGTCATCGAGTTCATAGGTATGCTGATTACCGATCAAGGCATCGACGGTTTTTTGAACAGCGTCCGATTTATACAGCGAAGATTCGAGGAAGTAGTGGTCGAAATTAACATCGAATGCTCTCAGGTCCTCGTCCTGCTCTCGGCGTAACCAAGCGACGGCGAACAACTGAATATCGTCTAGATCGGTGGCATTACCCGACGCCACCACCTGACGGTCTGCTGCGTTGACGGTTTCCTTCGCCAGATACGCCGCTGCAACATCTTTAATATAGCTGCCTTGGTAGCCGTCCGTGGGCCAACGGTCATCAGAGGGTTCGAGTCCATCGATGCGTGCCTTTACGGAGAGGGCTAAATTACTGATCTGTTGTCCTGCGTCGTTGTAGTAAAACTCTCGATGCACGGACCAGCCTGCATTTTCGAGCAGTCGACATATCGCGTCGCCGATCGCAGCGCCACGACCATGACCGACATGCAGCGGCCCCGTTGGGTTGGCTGACACAAACTCGACTTGCACACGCTTTCCTTCGCCGTGCTCAGACTGACCGAACTTCGCCCCCTGAGCGAGCACGGTTTCAACAATGGCGAGGTTACTTGCTTGCGAAATGTGGAAGTTAATAAAGCCAGGGCCTGCGATATCGCAGCGAGTAATAACGCTATTGGTAGGGAGCCGCTCGATAATGGCTTGGGCCAAATCGCGAGGGGGCACACCGGCCCGCTTTGCGAGCACCATCGCCATATTTGTAGCGAGATCGCCATGCTCGGGGTTGCGAGTGTGGTCGACCTGAGGCGCAGGGGTTGTCTCTTTAGGCAGCAGACCCTCGACCTTTAATGCCTCAATAGCTTGTTCGATTAATGTAACAACCTGATCTTTCATGTCTATCGCTTGATTTGTTGGGGCCGCTACGGCCTTGGACTCACGGGCCTGTAGTGTATCGCGTTACAACGTTTCCGTTGGATCGATTTCTACAAACCAACTCATTTTTCGACCGATTTTAAGTTGCGAGCCTATCTCAACGGCCTGTTGCAACAGCGCATGGACCTCTTTTCTCGATTGACTGTGGGCAATGACTTGGTAGCGGTACAGTCCCGCACGCCGCGTCATCAGTGTCGGCATGGGGCCCATGAGCCTCAAGGTTTGCGAGGTGGTGATCCTCGCTGTGAGTTGCGTTAAAAACTCGATGGCGTCAACTTCGGTTTTACTGTCGCACCGAACCAACCCCAGCGCGCCACTTGGGGGGAGGCCTAAGGCGCGTCTGCGAGCCAATAGTTCACGGGCTTGTTCAGAGTACGGTCGATCCAGTATTTGCTGAATTAAGGGATGATCGGGATTGCGCGTTTGAATGAGCACCTTGCCGGGTAAATGGGCTCTGCCTGACCGTCCAGAGACCTGAACGAGTAATTGCAGTAAGCGCTCTTCTGCACGGAAGTCGGGGCTAAACAATAGACCGTCTGCGTCTACCACCACCACACAGGTCACGCGAGGAAAGTCATGACCTTTTGACAGCATTTGTGTGCCTAAAAGAATCGCGCTCGATGCCTCCTTAATTTGGTTTAAAACATTCTGAAGCGCGCTGAGGTTTGAGACGCTGTCGCTGTCGATTCGAAACAGCGGAGTAGACTTAAAAAGGCGCTGTACGATCAGTTCAAGCTGTTCTGTGCCAATCCCTTTGCTGGATAAGCGAACACTGTGACACTGCTCGCAGCGGGTGGGTGTCGGTCGGGTCGACTCGCACTGGTGACAACTCAAATGTGGCGGATTGCGGTGGACCACCATCGATGAATCACATTGATGGCACCCTGCCGTCCAGCCGCAGTCCTCGCATTGCAAAGAATGGGCAAAGCCTCGGCGATTCATGAAAAGCAGCGCCTGCTCCTGACGTGCGAGAGTATCGGTGATCTGTTCAATGGCTCGGTCTGAGAGCCCGCCTGTCAATGCGAGGCCACGCGTGTCGATTGTGCTGACAACGGGCAGGCTCGCATTGTTGGGGCGTTGTGTCAGTCGATGATGCGCGTACTTTCCGGCCTGACTGTTTGCAAGCGTTTCGAGGCTGGGTGTCGCACTGCCAAGAATAACGGGGCAATTGCAAAGTTGTGCGCGCTTGACCGCAACATCGCGTGCCGAGTACCGAGGATGATCCCGCTGCTTAAAGGCGGCGTCATGCTCCTCGTCAACGATAATGAGTCCGAGTGCTTTAAAGCTGCAAAATACTGACGAGCGCGTCCCTAAAATGACGGGTGCCGTACCGGAGCGTGCCATAGACCACGCGCGACTGCGTTCTGCTTCTGAAACCCCTGAATGAATGACGGGCACTTCGAGCCCCAAGGCCTGTTCGAAGCGAGATCGAGTCTGCGGTGTCAGCCCAATCTCCGGAACCATGACGAGCGTTTGACGCCCCTGAGCGATGACCCGCTTTATGCAGTCAATATAAACCTCGGTTTTACCGCTCCCGGTCACGCCCTCCAGCACATGACCTTGAAAGTGATTCAGGTTCGCACCGAGTTGCTGGCACACGTATCGCTGCTCGTCTGTGAGTTCTAATTCCCGCGTCTTGCGCACGCCTGAGCAGTTCGGTGCGGCGGCTTTGCTGGCCAGACCCGAGCTGATGAGCGACCGAATGACGGTTTTCGAAATACCTTTTTGCTCTAGGTCCTTCAGCGCGATCGTGTCACTGCCGATGATGGCTAAGGCTGCCTGTTGTTGTTTGGCCCGGCTGGGGGCCTCTATGAGCCCCTGCGCGTTTGCGTTGCGGCAAAGGTGGTCAAGGGGTGGTTGCCACTCAGCGTTGCCTTTGCGCTCGCGATTGGACAGGCCCAAAGGGATCGCTTCTCCCAAAGCGACAAGGTAGTAATCAGAAAACCACTGGAGCAACGTCAATTGGTCGCGGCTCAGGAGCGTATTCGCTGGATCCAACAGTATTTTGACGTGCTTTAACTTAGTGACGTCGGGGAGCTGGCTGTGACGTGTTTCTATAAAGATGCCAGTGACCTCTCGACCCGCGAATGGCAATCGCACCCGAGCGCCGGGTTCAGGGCTGTTTCGGTCTGATGCCGGTGGTAAATACTCGAATACCTTGTGTAAAGGGGACGGTATTGCGATTACCCATACGACAGGGCTTGAATTGGCTTTGGGCTCTGGTATCATCCGCGCTCTTTTTTACTAGATACCCACAAGGTGCTCGAGGGCAACATGAAGGCAGATATTCATCCGCGTTACGAAGACATCACGGCTCGTTGCAGCTGTGGCAACGAAATTAAGACGCGTTCAACGCTTTCGAAGGATATCACTATTGACGTTTGTAGTCGGTGTCATCCGTTCTTTACGGGCAAGCAGAAAATTGTTGATTCGGGCGGTCGTGTCGATCGCTTTAACAAGCGATTCGCAGGGCGTGGCCTCAAGAAGTAACTCGTTTGTGAGTGTCTAATAACGCCGGCGTAAGTCGGCGTTTTTTGTTACGTCCTTGTTGTAGGTGCAACGCTTCTTAAAAAAGTCCATCAAGGTCCTCAGTATCCGCCGAATGGGTTCGGCCCCGCTGATTCGATGGTGTGAACTCCTCCAAGAAAACCTCCCAAATGGAAGTCGACTGACCGTCTGAACGCTGGCCTGACTCTTTGTCGATGCGAAGCCGAACCACGCCGGCGGGCATCTCAGCCTCAGCGCTTTGGGGCGGAAGTGCTGTCCGCATAAAGTCGATCCAAATAGGCAGCGCAGCGGTGCCACCAAACTCCCGTTTTCCCATTAAGCTGTAATCGTCAAAGCCCACCCAAGTCGTGGTCACAAGGTCTTTGTTGTAACCGGAAAACCAAGCGTCCCGGGGTCCGTTGGTGGTCCCCGTTTTACCGGCCAGGTCGTTGCGCTCGAGCACCTTTGCGCGCCTCCCTGTCCCGCGTTGAATCACGTCTTCAAGCATCGACGTTAAGACGTAAGTAACACGTTCATCAATGATCCGTGGCGCCTCGCGCACGTCGGGGTCAGCATCGTCGAGTAAATCTTCGATTCGTGAGGCTTCACGGAAGTCGTCATCACGCGGTTCCGATTGACAGCGGGCACAGGCCACAGCGGCGTCCGCCTGGTAAATAATATTGCCGTCGACATCTTCAATGCGGTCGATGAGCCATGGCTCTACCTTAAAACCACCATTGGCTATCACGGTATAACCACTGGCAATCTCCAGTGGTGTATAGGCGTGTGTTCCCAGTGCCAGTGTTAAGTTCGGTTGCATGTCGCTCACATCAAAACCGACTCGACCTGCCATCTCGATTAGCTTACTGACGCCGAGTTGCTGTAAGACTCGGATAGACACCAAATTTCGAGAGAAAGTGAGGGCCTCGCGGACGCGCGTGGGTCCATAAAACCGGCCGCTGTCGTTTTCAGGTCGCCACATATCCTCGTTGGTGAGGTTGCCGACCACGACGGGTGCGTCGTTGATGAGTGTTGCTGGGTGAATGCCATTTTCTAAAGCAGCAGCATAGAGGAAGGCTTTGAAATTCGATCCGGGCTGTCGACTGGCCTGTGTGGCACGGTTAAATTTTGACAGCACAAAGCCCATTCCCCCGACCAGCGCCTTAATTGAACCATCGCTGGGGTCTAGAGAAACAAGAGCACCCTGTACGCGAGGCACTTGTGCAAGTTTTAGTGCCTCATCGCGTTGACTCACACGCACAAGGTCTCCTACTTGCAGCAGGTCGGAGACGGATCGTACGGCGGGACTCCGTCGATCTTCGGTAACGAATCGTCGGATTCGTCGTAGGTCGTTTGACCAGCTCAGGGCGCCGTCCGAGCCGTCACGAAGCATCAGTGCAGCGCCGTCTTCATTGAGTTGCGTGACGATGGCGGGCGACAGGTCAGCAATCACGGGCATGGCTCTTAGCGCTTTGGCCCAGCGGCTTTTTAGCGCTTCGGGTGTTTCATCCTGATTCGGTGGGTGTTGCTGTTCTGGCCCGCGCCATCCGTGACGATTGTCGTACGTGATTAAGCCATCGATTACTGCGTCTCGGGCTGCTTGCTGGAGGTTGCCATTGACCGTAGTGTGAACCACGTAGCCGTCCGTATAGGCCGCGCTTCCCAATCGATCGAACGCAACTTGCCTTGCCATTTCAGCAATGTAATCTGCGTCGACCTCCACTTTCAGCCCGTTAAATGACGCATTGTCGGTGCTCGATCGTGCCTCTTGGTGGGCGGTCTCATCAATCATATCCAGTGCCAGCATGCGGCCTAGAATCCAATTTCTGCGGACCTCGCTGCGTTTCGGGTTACTGAGCGGGTTGTTTCGGGAAGGCGCCTGCGGGACACCCGCCAGCATGGCGTGTTCAGCCAGCGACAACTCAGCAAGTGTTTTGCCGTAGTAGGTCTGCGCAGCGGTTTCAAAGCCATAGCTGCGATGTCCTAAAAAAACGCGATTGACATATAACTCGAGGATTTCCTCTTTCGTCAGCCGTTGCTCTATTTCAAGGGCGAGTAAGATTTCGGTAAATTTGCGAATGAAGGTTTGATCGAGACTTAGAAAAAAGTTGCGCGCGACTTGCATGGTGATTGTGGACCCACCACTTTGCTTGCTACCCGTAGTAACCAGTTCAGAAACCGCGCGCGCCAGTCCAAGGAAGTCGATTCCAGAGTGTTCAAAAAAACCGTCATCCTCTGCGGCGAGTAGCGCATCGACAAACGACTGCGGGAGATCTTCGTAGCGAGCCGGTATCCGCTTTTGCTCACCGAACTGGCCGATAAGTTGTCCGTCGGAACTCACGATCCGCAATGGCGTTTGCAGCTTGATGTCTGTCAGTGCCGACGCCTCAGGCAGTTTTGGGCTGAGGTACAGGTAGAGACCCGCCAGCCACCAAATCGCTGCCGCCGACATCAGCCCGAATATTCTTATGCTGTAGTTCATTAGCGACAAGCCATCTTCTCCGGCCTATTGTGTAAATTTGCGACGCAATCGTCATTCTGGAGGGCAACATACTACCTCCGAATTCGCACTTTAGCCCAACCTGTGTTGCAATCACTGTGGTGCTGTCATTTTATTGACGAATGACGGCTGCGCTTGTGGAGGTACACGGGGAAGTTGATATCTGTGTTTAGTGCGTTGTCGAAGAACAGACAGGGATCTAGGGTTGGTATTGATATCAGCTCAACAACGGTAAAGCTGTTGGAACTCTCATCGGCCAACGGGGGCTACCGTGTCGAAGCGTATTCGGTCGCCTCAGTCCCTAAAGGCGCCGTCTTTGAAAAAAACATTAATAACGTCGGTGAAGTAGCGACAGCTATTAAAAGCGTGATGCATCAGAGTCGATCGCGCGCGACCGAAGTGATTACAGCGGTTTCAGGGTCATCGGTGATTAATAAAACGATCGCCATGCCAGCAGGTCTAACGGACGAAGAGCTAGAGACCCAGATTGCGCTCGAGGCTGATCAATACATTCCCTACCCCCTTGAAGAAGTCGCTCTTGATTTTGAGGTTCAAGGCTCGACTGCCGGCAGAGACGACCAGGTCGATGTTCTGTTGGCGGCGTGTCGACGGGAAACCATTAATTCGCGCGTTGAAGCACTCGAGATTGCCGGTCTGACGCCAAAGGTAGTCGACGTTGAGGCCTACGCCATGGAGCGCGCGTACGAGCTGATCAGGCCGTTAGCGGGTGTGGATCCCGCGGCGACAGTGGCGGTGGTTGATGTTGGCGCGACAATGACCACCTTGTCGGTGCTTAATCAGGGGAGCAATGCTTACACGCGCGAGCAAAATTTTGGAGGTAAGCAGCTGACCGACGAAATCATGAGGCGTTACAGCCTGCCACTGCGAGAAGCCGGCCTGGCTAAAAAGCAGGGTGGGTTGCCCGACGGCTATGAAGAAGAAGTGCTGATGCCCTTTAAGGAAGCTGTGGTGCAGCAGATCGGGCGATCGCTGCAGTTTTTTTACTCATCGAGCAGCTTTAATTCGGTTGACCATATTTTCTTGGCAGGAGGTGTGGCGTCGACTGATGGTTTGCTGGCGCTGGTTGAAAGCCGACTGGCTATTCCCACAACCATCGCCAATCCGTTTACTAATATGTCGATTTCTCCGCGCGTCAATGCCGTTGCGTTAAGCGGCGATGCGCCCGCAATGATGGTTGCAGCAGGGCTTGCATTGAGGGCGCTCGACTAATGGCCAATATTAACCTACTGCCCTGGCGCGAAGAGCTAAGAGCTGAGCGACAGCGAACATTTTATTCGTCGCTGGGCTTGTCAGCGGCACTCGCGGTTTTGCTTTTGGTTGTCTCTGACCGCGTCTTAGATATGCAAATTGACTCACAAAACGCGCGCAATCGCTTTCTCGCTGAAAATATTGCAAGCGTCGATGCAAAGGTTGCGGAAATTCGTGACCTCAGGTCTCAGCGACAACTTTTACTGGAGCGAATGCGGGTTATTCAAGAGCTGCAAGGCAACCGACCTATTATCGTAAGGGTGCTGGATGAATTGGTCAGGACCCTCCCTGACGGTGTCTTTTACAGCAGCCTGAGTGCCTCAGGGAGTACAGTTCTTATCGAGGGTACCGCGGAGTCAAATAATCGGGTGTCCAGTTTAATGAGGCGCTTAGATGCCTCGGATTGGCTGGCCAATCCGTCGTTGGACAGAGTGGCTGCGGCTGATGAACTTGGTGAGTCGGCCATGAGTTTTAGTCTGTCAGTGCGGATTCGACTGCCGAATGCGGCGGAGGAGCTGGGGCGATGAGCTGGTTGGATCCATTAAAGGAACTCAATGAGATTGATCTGGCAAATTTGGACCTTGAAAATGTTGGTTCGTGGCCTGCCGCAGCACGGGCGGCCCTGGTGGTGTTGCTCTTTTTACTCTTAGTCTTGGGTGGTTACTACTATCATGTCGCCGCCTTGTCGGAGCGTTTGCAGGCCTCGGAGGTCGAGGAGCTGGATTTGCGTCGACAATTTGAGCGAAAGTCCTTCGAAGCTGACAATCTCGAGGCGTACAAAGCCCAGTTGGTTGAGATGCGAGACAGCTTTGGTGCCCTTGTCAGTCAGCTGCCCTCGGATACCGAGGTGCCGGGTCTGCTTGAGGATGTCTCTGCAAAAGGCGAGCTCAATGGCCTTCGTATCGAGTCGATTGATCTATTGGATGAGGTGTTGGAAGAGTTTTATGTTGAGCTGCCAATATCAATCACTGCGAATGGGTCGTACCACGATCTAGGTGCTTTTGTGTCAGGTATGGCCGGGCTTCCTCGAATTGTGACGTTACACGATTTTGAGATTGTGATGGATGGCGACGAGAGCACGAACCTGCGAATGGATCTTGTGGCAAAAACCTATCGGTACAAGGACGAAGCGGATGCCGAGTAATACGAGAGCCACATTGTTAAGGGGTGTGGCCTTATTGTTGGCACTGCTCACCGTCGGTTGTGGCTCGTCCGATGTGGCTGATTTAGAAGTGTTTGTGAAAGATAAGGCTGAGCGCCCAGGTGGCCTTATCGAGCCGATTCCAACATTTACAGCGTATGAGGCTTTTGCCTATTCCGCGGCGGGAATGCGATCGCCCTTTGATCTTCCCATAGAGGTCGTCGAGCTTACGTCGCTGAGGCTGCGTTCCACTGTGGCGCCTGACCCGACGCGCGCCCAAGAGTTTTTAGAGAAATTTGACCTTGGTGCGCTGGCGCTCGTAGGTCGTTTGGAGCGCCAGGGTACCGAGTGGGCGCTCCTCCGCGATCCCAGTGGCGGCATACACCGAGTCAGAGAAGGGAACTACGTAGGCCTGGATCATGGAAAAGTGGTCGATGTAGGAGAAGGCTACGTGGCCATTATGGAAATTGTGACGGACGGAACGACTGAGGGCTGGGTCGAGCGACCAAGAACTTTGGAGCTTGGGACGCGATGACGCTAGAGGAACTAATTGTGAGCAGAACATCCATAACAAGGCTTCTTCGTTTGGGGCTCACGGCCGCAATACCTGCGGCTGTGCTTTTGGCGTCTCTTGAAGTGAGGGCCAACCAAGAAATTACTGATATCAACTTTGATGCTTTGCCGGACGGTCAGTTGTCAATTTCGCTGGACTTCGGCGACGGCGAAGTGATCGATTATTCGAGCTACACGATTGAAGATCCGGCGCGGATTGTTATCGATTTTCCCGAGACACAAAATCGGCTGCCGCAGCGGCGCTATGCACTGCCCGACGGCAATGCCTCGAGCGTGGTCGTTCTGGAGGCGGGTGATCGCAGTCGAATGATTGTCAATATGACGAACCTGGGCTCGTTTAATACTGCGGTTTTAGACGGACGCTTCGTTCTCGAGATTGAGGGTTCGGCGGCTGGGTCATATTCGATGTCCGCCATGCCGGGTGGAGGGGTGTCCAGCTCAGGTGATACGGCGTCCAGTGGTCAGTCATCGATCAGAGATCTGGAGTTTAGGCGCTCAGGAGACGACGAAGGGCAACTTATTTTGTCGCTCAGTAACAGCAATATTGATGTGAATGTCTTCAGTGAGGGAAGCCGGATTACCCTTGAGCTGATGGACACGGATGTGTCCGAATCCCTGAGTCGACGGTATGACGTGACTGATTTTGCAACACCGGTTTCACAAATTGAGGTCGAGCCGTCAGGTAGGGGCACGCGTATTGTCCTTCAGGCAGGGGATTATTTCGACTATTTAGCCTACCAACAGGATGATCAGTATGTTGTTAGCGTGAAGCCTCTTTCTGAGTCTGAGCGCGATCAACGTCTGAGTGAATTCAGTTACGTGGGTGACCGAATATCACTCAATTTTCAAAACATCGAGGTGCGAGCAGTATTGCAGCTCATCGCTGATTTCACTGACCTCAATTTGGTCGCCTCCGATACAGTGTCGGGTGATATCACCTTGAGATTGCAAAACGTTCCTTGGGATCAGGCCATGGAGCTGGTTTTAAAAACGAAGGGCCTCGACAGTCGCCAAGTTGGAAATGTGTTGATGATTGCACCCGCGGCCGAAATCGCCGAGCGCGAGCGTCAAGAAATTGAGACTAATAAGCAGTTTTCCGAATTGGCACCGCTTAAATCCGAATTTATTCAGATTCGATATGCAAAGGCTGCCGAAGTGGTGACCCTATTTGAAGCGGGCTCTGAGCAGGGCGGCTCGTTGGTGTCAGAGCGCGGATCGGTTGTCGTCGACGATCGGACCAACGCGATTATTGTGACGGATACGTCCGCCAAACTGGATGAAATACGTGCATTAATAGACAAGGTTGACGTCCCCATCCGTCAGGTCATGATCGAAGCCAGAATCGTTATTGCATCCTCCAACTTGGACGAGCAGTTGGGTGTCAAATGGGGTGGTGAGTACACGAGAGATGGTAGTTTTTTAGGCCCCGATGGGCGTAAGCAGCTGTCGATTGCATCCTCCATGGGCGCGGCCGCTTCACTCAATCAAAGTGCGGGTGGTGGCACAGGTTTGCCGTATTCCGCAGCACCGCTCGTGGATTTGGGGCTTGCAAGTGCGACCAGCGGTTTTGCCATTGGATTTACATCGGACGATCTCTTCCTCTCCGCTGAGTTAGCGGCACTTGAGGCGGCAGGAGAGGGCGAAGTGGTGTCTCAGCCGAAGATTATTACCGGTGATAAACAGCAGGCGTCGATATCGTCAGGCACTGAAATTCCCTATCAAGAGGGCGCAGCGTCTGGCGGCACTCAGACACAGTTTAAGGAAGCATTATTGAAGTTGGATGTGACCCCCAACATTACGCCTGATGACCGTATTTTATTGGATCTGGTTGTGAACCAAGATTCAGTGGGTGAGCTTGTACCAACCGCTGGCGGCGGGGTTATACCCTCAATCGACACCACAAAATTGACAACACAAGTGCTCGTGGGCAATGGTGAAACCGTCGTCCTGGGAGGCGTTTTCAAGAACGAGGAAACGACTCAGATTCAAAAGGTACCTTTTCTTGGTGATATGCCGGGCGTTGGGGCTATGTTCCGGAGCACGGTAAGCACAAATAAAAAGGTCGAAACCTTGATCTTTATTACACCGCGCATACTCTCTGATGTCTTACTGGATTAAGCTTAGGACGACGTTAACTGGGGACAAACATGCGCGTTTTTCTAGTCGGCCCACCGGGGGCTGGAAAGTCCACTGTGGGTAGGCACTTAGCGTCTACCTTGGACGCTGCTTTCTACGACCTCGACGAGGTCATTGAGGCGCGCGCGGGTGCTGATATTCCCTGGATTTTTGATGTCGAGGGAGAGGTCGGATTTCGCGACCGCGAAACGCAGGTGGTACGTGACTTTGCGTCACAGGATAATATTGTTGTTGCCACAGGCGGCGGCGTTGTTCTGCGACCAGAAAATCGAGAGATGCTGTCAAAAGACAGTACGGTGGTTTATCTGACGGCGTCTTTATCGGCCCTTGTCGATCGCACGAGCGGCAACAAGAAACGTCCCCTATTGGCAGGAAAAGACACGCGGCAGGTATTGCAGAAGCTCATGGCGCAAAGGGCCCCTTTTTATGCCGAGATTGCAGATATCACCGTCGCTTCGAGCGGCGGTTCGCCGAAGAAATTAGCCGGGGTGATCGCGGAAAAAGTAGTGGCATTGGCGTCGAATGAGGATCTTCCACGATGAGTCAAAATGCACCGAGGGTTGAGGTCCGACTTCCAGCGACGTCAACTGATCGGCAGTACCCCATTTATATCGGACGAGGCACGCTTGAACAGGGTGCGATACTCCCCAAGTTGCTTGGAGACCGAGGCGTCTGCTTGGTGACGAACGAAACAGTCGGTCCGCTCTATGAGGCACTGGTGCTTGAGTCGCTGGGCGATCAACGAAAAGTAACGCGTGTCCTACTGCCCGATGGCGAGTCTCATAAGACGCTTGAATCGTTTGGTACAATCGTGACCGCAGCGCTTGAAGATCAGCAGGAGCGGAGCTGTGTTTTTATTGCCTTGGGCGGCGGTGTCGTTGGTGACATCACTGGTTTTGCCGCAGCCGCTTTTTTGCGAGGTGCGGATTTTATCCAAATTCCCACGACATTGTTGGCGCAAGTTGACTCGTCTGTGGGTGGGAAGACTGCGATCAATCACCCCATGGGTAAAAACCTTATCGGTGCATTTCACCAGCCTATTGGGGTGATTATTGACACGATGACGCTGAACACACTGTCGGAGCGAGAGTTCGCCGCGGGTCTTGCAGAGGTCGTGAAATACGGACTCATCGCTGATGCTCATTTTTTCCATCGGTTGCTGGAAAGTGTGGACGCACTCAAGCGCCGCGATCAGGCGACGATCAGTGAAGTGATTTCACGCTGTTGTGAAATTAAGGCCGACATTGTGAATCAAGATGAGCGGGAG
The DNA here is from genome assembly GCA_029251065.1 of Luminiphilus sp. Classification (GTDB taxonomy): domain Bacteria; phylum Pseudomonadota; class Gammaproteobacteria; order Pseudomonadales; family Halieaceae; genus Luminiphilus. The sequence goes on along the minus strand of JAQXEB010000179.1, from coordinate 2,220 downwards.
GGTGGGGTCCGTGCAGTACTCAATTTTGGACATACATTCGGACACGCGATTGAACGGGAGTTGGGCTTCGGTCAGTGGCTCCACGGTGAAGCAGTTGCTGTCGGGATGGTCATCGCAACACGTATTTCCGTTGCTCGAGGTCAGATCGATGTTCAGGTGCTTGAGGGTCTCGTGCGCTTTCTGGAGACATTTGACCTGCCTACCGCGCCTCCCCCGGAAATGGGGCTTGATGATTTTATGCGTGCGATGCAGGGCGACAAGAAAGTGCAGTCCGGCAAAATTCGATTCGTTTTGCTCGACGGGCTCGGTGGGGCTTGTGTCACCGCCGACGTAGATGAGTCCGAAATCGCAGCAAGTTTGTAAGCTAGCCGTTGCGGTATCGTTTTATTGACGTGGTCAAATTGTAGAAGTGTCCCCAGAGGTGTAAACTTTCCGGCCTTTTTGGTTGAGCGTCCCTTGGATGCACAGCCACCGGTGTTATCAAACGAGCAAGTTCAAAGATGAAGTCATCAGGCATCGTGAAGACGGCCGTTGGCGCAGTAGAACCAGTGCGCGGCTTATACAATCCCGAAGAGTTTCGGGACAACTGTGGTTTTGGCATGATCGCTCACCAGCAGGGTGTGGCGAGTCATAAGCTATTACAGACTGCAATTGAGTCGCTGACCTGTATGACGCACCGCGGCGGTATTGCGGCAGATGGTAAAACCGGAGACGGGTGCGGTTTGCTCCTGCAGATGCCCACCGCGTTTATGCGGTCATGTGCGAGTACGCTTCTTGGTCGCGAACTTAAAACGACCTTTGCTGTCGGTATGGTCTTCATGTCCCGCGAACTTGCGGCTCAAGATCAGGTGCGCAAGGCGTTTGACAAGGCAGCGCAAGAATTTGACTTCACGGTTGCTACGTGGCGAGTTGTTCCGACGCAGCCCGATATTTGTGGCGAGATCGCTCTAGAGCAGCTGCCCCAAATCGAGCAGGTTTTTCTCGAGACGGACAACGCGAGTCACGAGGAAGTCGCGGCAAGGTTATTTATGGTCAGGCGTCGGGTCGAGATCGCGATGGCGGACGATGCGGATTTCTATATTTGCAGCCTTTCAGATCGCGTTATCTCCTATAAGGGCTTGGTCATGCCCGCGGATCTTGAGTACTTTTATCCAGACCTTGGCGACGATGCCTTAGAAACCGCAATTTGTGTTTTCCACCAACGGTTTTCGACAAACACACTTCCAAAATGGCCGTTAGCGCAGCCGTTTAGAATGCTCGCCCACAACGGCGAGATCAATACCATCGAGGGAAACCGAAACTGGTCCAAGGCTCGAACACCTAAGCTCCAATCAAGATTACTGCCTGACTTACACAGTGTGACGCCATTGGTTAATGAGTCGGGGTCTGACTCGTCAAGTCTGGACAATATGCTTGAAATGCTGGTCACTGGCGGGGTTGATTTGCCAAAGGCACTTCGGATGCTGATACCGCCTGCCTGGCAAAATATCGAAGACATCGACCCAGACCTCAAAGCATTTTACCAATACCACGCGATGCACATGGAGCCCTGGGATGGGCCCGCCGGCGTGGTACTGACCGATGGACGCTATGCGTGTTGCGTGTTGGATCGAAATGGGCTTCGGCCGGCGCGGTGGGTCACGACGACCGATGGCTTTATAACCTTGGCCTCCGAAGTCGGGACATACCACTACGAACCTGAGACCGTTGTTGCAAAAGGTCGAGTGGGGCCGGGTCAAATTCTTGTCATTGACACGACTAGCGGAGAAGTACTTCACACGAAAGACATCGACGCTCAGTTAAAGACCAGCAAGCCCTACAAGCAGTGGCTTCGCGATAACGCGCGGCATATTGAGGCGTCGTATGACACGGCGGTTACGGCACCGATCGAGGGTCAAGAGCTCGACGTTTATCAAAAAATGTTTCAGGTCAGCCTTGAAGAGCGGGACCAGGTCCTTAAGCCCCTTGCCCAGTCCGGTAACGAGGCTGTCGGTTCTATGGGAGACGATACGCCCATGGCCGTTCTTTCGTCGCGCGAACGTGCGCTTTATGATTATTTCAGACAAAAATTTGCGCAAGTCACAAACCCGCCGATCGACCCGTTACGTGAAGCGATTGTCATGTCGCTTGAAGTGGACTTGGGCGGAGAGGCGAACTTGTTTGAGGAGACCGAAGCGCACGCTAGGCGAACCAGTCTGACCTCGCCTGTTTTATCGCAAG
>JAQXEB010000178.1 GCA_029251065.1 Luminiphilus sp. | reverse complement strand
TGCGCCATCTTGCTCATAAGTCGCTTTTAGCGCATTTAACTTATTCTTATCTGCATCCAGCAGTCGCCGCCGATCTATCGTACGTCCCGTTGCCGTTGGGTCATTCGCAGTCGCAATATTGAATCCGTCAGCGTATCGGTCATGTCTAGCCTTCTCTATCGAAGCAACATTTTCCGATAACATTGCGACTCTGGCGTCCCCCTTCGCTTTTGACTTAATGGTATCCGAGGCCACGGTAAGACCCGTAACGACCACGACAGAAAGGGCTGCAGAGGCGAAGACCGTCTCAATCAAACTCATGCCTCTGACGTACTTCAAATACCGCTTGATGTGTTTGCTCATCTTATATCCTCTGATTAAGGAAGGGCGCACGGTGCCAAGCGATCAGTCCAAGTCGCTGGCAACAGGTATACGGTGTTCGGGCTATTTACGTCGACACTCACTATTTGCGACACTGTTGCCGAGCCTACACGATAGACGGCGGTGGCGTAAACTCGGTAAAGGTATCGCGTTTCGCTGCCTACTGTGGTGGCGCCTAGTGGTTCAGCTCGATAACTTGCAGTGGCTTCAAGGTTTGTATCAATTTCCACGTTACTGAGTGTTACTTCGAAACAGTTTGAAGCCGTAGCGAGGCCGCTTCGAGTTTCCATCTCGGTGATCGTGGCTTGTAGCGCTACCTCTGCAGCATACAGCGAAGTTGTAAGAGCCTGCGAGTAGCCCGCCGAGCGAAAGTTATCCACCGTCGCGACGATCATATTGCGTGTCGCAAAGAGCGATAAGATCGCGAGTATGCTAACGACTGCAGTTGTGACGTAACCCTGAGAAGAGCCTTTCACGGGGAGGGTATTTCGGGCATTGCTAAAGGGATTTTTGATATCCAAGAGTTTCCTTGCTGGTATCTTGATACCCCGCTGAAAACAATCCGCATATCCTTTAGTGGCGGCTCTTTGGACCTCTATAAATTTTTTGTTTTTGACCTCGCCGATGATGACTGAATTCCGATCGATCATGGCGTTGCCCCCGTCATCAGAGGATTGCGTGGTGTTATCAATAGTTGGCTGAAATAGGCCGAGGTGCTGTCATCGCAGGTCACAGTGCCGGAACTCGGCGGAAGCGCGCAAAGCTCTAATTGCCACAATTGTTCGATAAGGCAGTTGTTTGTTCTGCTTGAGTTGTAACAGTCTTCTGCGGTTAATGCTGACAGTGTCGGACTATCTGCATTCACGAAGGCATCGTTGCCGTCTTGGGTCACTTTTAGAGACTTAAACTCTAAAACGTCAGACACGGTAAGATCGGACCACGTTCCGCTGTTGCAGGCTACGCTCGTTCCTCGACTTGATTGGACGGTGTCGCCATCAATTCTAAAACCGTACAGATAATAGGCCTCATTGATGACCGACGAGTCTGTCCCTGTAGCAGTCCCGATTTCAATAACGACACAGTTATTTAATGTATCCGGATGGACCGTGTCGGCATGTTCCTCCGCCGTGGGGCTCGATGTATTGCTGTAGCCTCCAGTCGTCGTTAGGTGGGTCGTAATGTTTGACAGTGAACCTAGATAGCCAGATTCCCTTATCGCAGAGCTGACAATGTGCTCGATCGTTGTGAATTGCTGTGTTCTGAGTGCAGTGTTTTGTGCGCTTATAGTGGTCCGGTAGGTGATAGTGTAATGCGTAATTGCGGCAAGGACGATAAAGCTACTAACGACCAGTGACACCATTAGCTCCGCTAGACCAAGCCCTTTTTGCGTTGCCAGTGTCAACACGCGGCACTCGAATCTAATGTTCCGACACTCCATATGCCGGTGGTGCTGTGGCTAATGGTGACTTTGCCAACTGAATTGCAAAACGCAATATTCCCTGCTGTAGAGTCTGCAAATTGCCGAATATTGGTCAGTGACGTCGAGACCTCCGGTGGGATGAAGGATGTAGAGAGCTTAATGCCAGCAGCAAACTCAGAGGACTTTCTCGATAGTTCATCTATTCCATCTGCCCCAAGATCTTTCTTAACTTCCCACTCTTCCACTGTTGTAAACGAAATAGTTGCAGTACCGGAGGCTCCGTTTGCCAGGACATCCCTCTGAGCTTGTCTCAAATCGGTGACTATGGTCTCTACAACGAGGCGCAAACGTGCTTGCTCTAAAGAGCTTGTGAACGAGGGAATCGCAATGCTCGCCAGAATTGCAATAATGGCAACCACCACCATCAGTTCTAACAGTGTGAACCCCCGTTGCTTTCGGTTGACTGTAGCCTCTCTCATCACCAGCTTACGAATTAGTCAAAGATACTCGTAGTGTGTCTCTTTAAACGGTGGAAGCAAGTCGAGGGTGTCAAAAATGTGACGTTTGTAATGATTTTTGAACGCAGCGATGTAACTTTGCCACGAGCTAGGATGAAAAGTCGCCGATTCTAGCGATGATCATCTGGTTGAAGGCTTTACTGGCTGTGTCGTGCGCTGGCTTTATGTAGGGTGCGACAGCAACATGATCGTAGTGATGTCGCATGGCTGGATTGGCCTCGAAAATAACCACTTGTCCTTGAGGGTCAATACCAAAATCGACACCGCAAAATTCCAGTCCTATTTTGGCCATGAACTGCGTCAGTGCCGCGAGCCGATCCCTACCCAAATAATCGTTGAATCGGTCAAGGCAATGTATCTCGTCATCGCGCATCCACGGCTCTCGGCTCATAACCTGCAGCCGGTCTCCACGACGGCCGACTTCCCAGTTGTGTGATCGGAGGTTGTGGATGGGGTAGAGCTGACCGTCAATGAAGAAGCAGCGGATTTTTTGAAAAACACCAGACGCGTCTGAGATGTCCACAAACTCCGTCGCATAAGCGTCGGTGTTAGGTTTTAACGCATTCAGTGCGGTCGCTAGAGAGGCGCGATTTTTTGATAAAGACAACGTTGAGCCTGTGTGTGTTCCCGCTGATCGCGTCAATATGGGATAAGGCATCGCTGCTTCAATGAGTGAGACTGCCTTGTCAGGGCTCGCGAGTGCCTCGCTTGGAATTCGTAGCGTCTGTCCTGCCCACAGTCCCTCTGTGTCTCTTGCAAAGCCAGCAACAATGTCTCGTTGAGTTCGCCGTAATGCGTCTGGGTGATTAATAATCTGCCTTGGCGAATGAGCCGCAATAAAGTTGTCGACGCCCTTTAGGGCCGTTGGTGATGCATCCACGTCGCTAATGGCATTAAAGAACACATCAAAATGTGGCGCTGCTGTGTCACCAAAAGTCTCGTCGACCGCGTTGCCCAGCATGACGTGGAACTGGTGCTTATCAATCCAGTGCTTCGTCGACAGCTGACCGCCGACCAGCCGTGTTCCCGGTTTGACGTCGGATGTGGCCTTGAATTTGACCTTGGTGCCCTCAAAGGGCCGTACTTTGAGAACGATGGGTTTTTGAGTGTGACGGCCTATTTTGAGAAAAGGCTTTCGCTGTGATGCAAGGGTCAGGAGGTGTTTCGCTCGCTCATCGTCATTTTGATGCGTGGCAATCGCACTAAGGTAGTAGGGCGCATCAAAGTTTTCGGGATTCTCGTTTAGTATTTTCATGAGCAGTGGCGTTGCCCGGTCAAAGTCGCGCGCAGTACACCAATCTTTGGCAGTACTCAGCACGTCGCTGGGATCTTCAATCGCACCGATGTCCTGACTGATAACGGTAGCCTGTGATGACCTGCCTTGAGCCTCGAGTCGATGACTTGCCTCAATAAGTTGGGTTTTAAGTGCCTGCAGGGCTGCAGCGTCTGCGCCCAGAGCTTGGTCAGCCTCTGCAAGGTTTACGGAAAGGCGGTAACGAATCATCACTCGGTTGCTGTCGGATGCAAGTGCAGATCGGCCGTGAAGGACTTTATGGTTGTTCAATACAAGCGTTTCGCCGCGCTGCAGCTTTACGTTCGAATTGGATGCAAGGGCTTGGATTTTGTCGTCGAGGTGATCGAGCATCGCTCGCTGTGTGTTCGTAAGAAGGGCACCCAACTCCACCGATCGATCGAGCTGTTTCCTGTAATAACTTATTTCAAAACAATTACTTACTTTATTTTTGTTAAGTATCGATTTAGGTTTTTTCCCCAGCGGCCAAATCGGTTTTTGAAGTTCACCGATGAGATCTGAAGGCAGCGTCTTAACCAGTTCGTCAACCGTCACAATTTGATTTTCGCCGCCGTGCAAATCGGGGCGTGACATACCAAAAAGTACGATGGACTGAGGACTACGTTGCTGACTCGAATCGGTATGGGCCTCGAGTGCAAGCTCGGTTCGACTGTAGCGCGTGACCGCATCTTCAATGGCGGAGGCTTTCTTATTCAGCGTTACTCGGGTTGCACCTAGTCGCTTTGGTTCTTCCGTTGCTCCGAGACCACTGACGTAAAGGGCATAGGCGATGGCACTTTCAGCGCGCCAGGAAGCCGTGCCGTGGCGCGCCGGGACAACGTAGTAGTAGGGCGGTGTCGTCAGCGAGACCAGCATCCGCTTCATTTCTGAGATGAGATCCATGCGATAAGCCTACCCCAAGTTCAGGCATGATCAAGCGTGCAGGTGTTTGCCGAGGGCATAAAAAAGCCGGCGTCATGCCGAAGCCGGCTTTTCAAGAGTCAGATGCGGATTATCTGTTACGACCCAGACGCTCATGCGCATCTACCCACTCGTTGGTGCGGGTCACCTTGTCGACTCGAGTCGCTGCCGCGAGGGATAATTCGCCTGCGACCACTAAGCCTGCCGCAATTTCACACAGCTTAAGCGCTCGATCTTGACCAAAGCAATCCATCATTTCCAAGCACTCACGCTGCGTTGGCAGGTTTGTGCCGCCACCGTAGCTCGCCATGATGATGGAAGGCAGGGTGATCGAGAAATAGTGATCACCCTCACGCGTCATTCGCTGATAAACCGTGCACTGGTTGGACTCTCCGATGTTAGCGAGGTCCTGTCCGGTGGCGGCGTACAAGGCGGCCAAACCATTGGCAGGGTGGCTTGCATTGTTCGAACTTGACGTCGTGAGAGCCGACAGCGTTGTGATTTGATAGCCGTACTGCATTTGTTCCGGGGTGATACGCAGGTTGTCCATCAGCACTTTTCGAGGAATCGTCACTTCTGCTGTTACGCGACGGCCACGGCCTTTGAGCATGTTGACCGCCGATGTTTTTTTCTCGGTATCCCAACTGCCCGACAGCATGTAGTTCTTAAGGGGGCCCGGGTAGTTCTTACGGATCCATTCGCAGGCAAAGAATGTCGCGCGGCTCGTCATATTCTGACCCGCCGCATCGCCCGTTGAGTAGTCAAATCGACACGCGATGAAGTTGTGCGTGTGATAATTCTCAATCTCGAGCAACTTACCAACCGAAGTGGTGCTCTCGGCTTGCTCTCGAATCGCCTCAACATTTGCGCGAAGCCACAATTGAAAGTCACGTGCCTCGCGCGCGTCGTTAAAAATGAAGAGCGGCGCACGCTGCATCGACTCGGCGGAGACCGTCGTTTTCACGCCGCCTGATTCTCGTATGACCTTCATGCCGCGGTTGTAGCTGGCCAGCATGGTGCCCTCAACGGTTGCCATAGGGACGAAGAACTCGCCCTTGGCGTATTCACCGTCCACCAAAAGTGGGCCGGCCACACCAATGGGGATTTGCGCCACGCCCCAGATGTTCTCGATGTTGCCCGACATAACGTGGGGGTCGTACGAGAACTGCTTGGTGTGATCAAGTTTTACACCGGTCTGCGCCTCGATGAAGGCCTGACGATCTGCAATAATTTCCGCACTGTAGTCATCCTCGCCCGAGCGTGGGATCTTGGCTCTGCCCTGCGTCATCGTCAGAGAATCCTCGCCTTGGCGGCGTTGTACTCGCCGACCAGCTTAGCAACATACTCACCCGCGGTTTCGCGCGCTTTGACGGCACCAATACCTTGGCCGGAGCCCCAAATGTCTTTCCAAGCCTTAGCGTCGGTATTGCCGCCCGAGCCGAAGTCGATTTTGGTCGGATCGCTCTCAGGCAGGTTGTTGGGGTCAAGACCGGCATTTTCGATAGAAGGCTTTAAGTAGTTACCGTGAACACCGGTAAAGAGACTGCTGTAGACGATGTCGTCGGCGCCACAGTCGACAATAGCTTGCTTATAACCTTCGTCCGCGTTGGCTTCCTCGGTTGCGATAAAGGCTGAGCCAATGTAGCCCATGTCTGCGCCCATGGCTTGTGCCGCTAAAACTGAGTCGCCGGTTGCCATCGAGCCGGACAACAGAAGAGGCCCGTCGAACCATTCACGAATTTCCTGAATAAGCGCAAATGGTGAAAGCTGGCCCGCGTGGCCACCCGCACCTGCTGCAACAGCGATTAGGCCGTCGGCGCCTTTGCCGATCGCACTTTT
>JAQXEB010000177.1 GCA_029251065.1 Luminiphilus sp. | reverse complement strand
CATATGCGGCCAGGGCTTGATACTCAAGCTTGCGCGTGCCATCAGACGATTAACCATTGAGCGCAATGGTCGTTCGTCACTCGATGCATTAAGTGCGGTGATTAGTGTTCTAAACCCTTCCAATGTAGAGAATTCCAAGCCCTCTAGATCAGGCTGATAGCGCTTTAGAAACTCCTGGGCTTCCTCGGCGCGGTCTCGCCGTATCCCCGCGTGTGTAACGAATGGTCCAGGCCTCTGAGCCTCTTTAAGCGCGTTGGCAATCGCTCGGTTGGCGGCGACCATGCATTCCTCAACCAGCAGCTGTGATGACTTTTTCTCCACCCGTTCAATACTGGTTATCTGTTTTTCATCGTTCATAATCCAGCGGTGCTCTGGTCGGTGCTCGATCACAAGCTCACAGGCCTCACGCCGCTGACGCAGTGCTCTGAAACAGTTTTGCAGGTGTGAAAGCTCTTCAGTAAACGTGTGCGGGGCTTTTTCCTGAAGCACATCCTCAACTTCGGGGTAGCTTAATTTTGCTTTCGACTGAACGAGCGCAAGTACAATCTCGGCCTGTGTTACCTCACCCTCTGCGGAGACCGTTAGGCGACAGACCACGGCATTGCGATCTTCCAGCGGTTTCAAGGCTGAATGTTGCGACAGTGTGTCGGGTAACATCGTAATGGCTGTGCCATGAAAGTAATGAGAAGTACCACGTTTGGAAATTGCGGCCGTAATGTCAGCAGCGTGCCCAGTAACGGCTGTCGGGTCTGCAATGGCGACGGTGAGTTTCCAGCCATTATCCAGCGGTTCGGCGCAAAGCGCATCATCGATGTCCATGGTGTGGACAGAGTCGATACTTACCAGCGGCAAGTGCGTTAAATTTTCTCGAGGAAGGGCGTTTTCTGGGGTCGTGCTCAGAAGCGACTCAATTTGATTCAAAACTTTTTTGGGAAGTTGACGATGAATGCCGGCGCGAGCGGCGCAATACTCGTTTTCAAGTCCGGGTGTGCCCTCCGGGCCAAACGATCGCAACACCTTGACCGATGGCTTCCCGTCAGCGAAGGGGTGGCGGTTTAGTTGACACTGAACCAGATCGCCTTGCTTCGCGCCTGATCGTGCATTGGGCGGAATGAACAGCCAACGTGAGAAATGCATCAACTCAGGAATGTCAGGTGCTACAAAGAATGCCTTGCCCTTCTGCACGACCTCGCCGACGAAGGTGTCGACCGACGTCGTCAGTAGCGTCTCAAGCTCGCCTGCGGTCTGTGCGTTACCTGATTTGTCCTTTCCCGAAACGGGTTTGATCGTAATCGAGACCCTGTCTCCGGGCAGTACGCGCTGCATCTCATCGGGTGGCAGAAAGATCTCGCGCGCGTCGTCAAGCACAACAAAACCAAAGCGACTGCGTGTCGCTTTGACCGTTCCCTCGGCGGATTCTTTCTCTGCTTCTATTTTGTTTTTAAGGCCCTGAAGCTGGTTTAGGGCATTTTTATCTAACATACACCGAGAGGTCTCTTGAGCCTGATTTTAACTGCGGTAGCGACAGTCGCGACTTGCCGGACAAATCCTAGCTGACGGGCCCCAATTTTTCACGCTTTTGTCATGGCGAAAAAAAACTACCAATCGATGATTGACATCAGTTGCGGTCATGGCTTTACTCATTTTTGCCCGAAATAAAAAGAGTAGGACGGTTTATTGGTAATGATGTTTGCTGGTCACACCTTGACGCTCGACATCACCGTTACCCGCTGTGAACCAACAGCGACGCTCTTTTCTTCCTCATCCGTTACTCAATGCCCGCAGTCTCCTCGGAGCGCCGTGGGGCCACGCTTTGATTTTTGTGTCCTTGGGGGATCGCATGCCGCAACCAGTCGAGTTGATCGATGACGTTACACGCCTTGAGTCTGCACCGGTGAAGACCTATGTGCTGGACACCAATGTACTTTTGCACGATCCGACGGCCATAGCGGCGTTTGCGGAGCACCGTGTGGTGATTCCCATGACGGTGCTCGAAGAGCTTGATCACATTAAGGACCGTCGCGACAAGTCGGTGAGTCGTGAGGCACGGATTGCGATTCAGATGATCGATAAAGTAGTCGGCTTGGCGTCACCTCAGACGATACAAGTCGGTGTGGATATCCCGGGCTCAACCCTCTCGGGTAGCCTGGGACGACTGGCCATTTTTCCCGATCAGCTACTGGGTGCCAATGAGAACGTACCGTTTTTAGACAGCACACAAGATCAGGCGAATGACAATCGCATTATTAATGTGGCGTTGAAATATCAGGTCGAGCACCCAGATGAGTTTGTGTGCTTAGTGACCAAAGACATCAATATGCGAATCAAGGCCAAGGGCTCTGGTCTTTTGCACGTCGAAGACTACCGTCACGATCGAGTGCTTGATGACATTGATTTATTGGCCACGGGCTACCGACGCAGTGACGGTGAATTTTGGGAGGACATCGATCGAGTCGATACTGTTCGCGAGGGCAGCATTACCCTTCACAGAATTCCCAAGTCGGAGCTCCCAGACGCTTACCCGAACCAGTTTTTATATGACGATAATGGGTTCATGGCGTTTGTTGATCATGTGGATTCGGAATACGTCTTTCTTGCCGTGGACAGTCGCGATAATTTAATGAATCAGCGTTTTTGGGGTCTTGCACCGCGCAATCTTGAGCAAGCCATGGCGATGCGACTGCTTGACAATGATGATCTCGACATGACCGTACTGACGGGGCCTGCCGGGTCGGGTAAGACCTTGCTGGCGCTTGCTTATGGCCTGCATGCGATCCTTGAGCAAAAAAAATACAAGAAGCTGATCGTCGCGCGATCGACCCCGCCGATGGCGGAAGACATTGGTTTTCTCCCGGGTACGGAAGAGGAAAAGATGGCGCCCTGGCTTGCCGCTTTTGACGATAATTTGGAAATCTTGCACGGCGCAGATGAGTGTTCAAATGGGAGCATCGACTACGTGAAGGAGCGCGCAAATATTCAATTTAAGTCATTGAACTTCATGCGCGGACGATCATTCAATGGCGCCTATATTATTATCGATGAGTCTCAGGGGCTGACTCAGTTTCAGCTGAAGTCGATCATTAGTCGCGTGGGTTCGGACTCTAAAATTGTCGTGCTGGGCAACTTGGCGCAAATCGACAATAAATACATCTCTCCGTTAACGTCGGGGCTGACGTATTTGGTCGAGCGCGCCAAACCCTATCCGCACGCGGGCATCATGCACATTAACGGCATTGTTCGATCGCGTCTGGCAGCGTTTGCGGAAGAAAATCTCTAGCGCCCTGCAGCTGTTAGTCAAACAGCAGTAGTTCTATTCGCGCTTCGATGGCCCAGGTGGCCTCTCTGGCGGCGGTGGGGCTGTCGATACGTTGATTGAGCGTCGGCTCCAATTCAAAAAATAGGAAGTCACGAATGGCTTGCGCGCGCAAGCGCAGGCCTAATTGGTAATTCTCAACGTCGTCTTTCGGTTCGGTATTGCCTTTCGCACCAATGTAGACGTAGGCCGCTCGCTCAAACCCGTTAGTGACGGCCCACTGCCGAACAACGCCGACGCGGGTCGACCATTCGACGCCGTCTGTCTCTTCACCATAAAGCATACGATTTTGCGTTCTAACGAGCGAGCGCTCGGACAAGGCATAGTCGAGGTCGATTTTTGTGGTCGCAAAGGCTCCATCGTCAAAGTCGTACTGAGCACGTTGCGAAAATCGGAACGATGTTTTCGGGTTCCATATGGTTTTATATCGGTAGTTGATGCCGGGCTTGGGCCCTGAGCCCGATAGGCCGACCGTGAAATCGGTTCGGTGATTGCCGGCAGCGCTCTCATCGACGAGAACCTGAAAGCCCACTTGGCTTTGAGAGGGGTCTTCTTTATCGCCCGCTATGAGTTCGTCAGGGTCATCACCCCGGAAAACGAGATCAACACGGTTCGCAAGCCGAGGGAGGTTGACCTTACCGCCGACACTCACGCGAGTCTCAGTGCCTAGTCGATCATCCCAATCGGTTGTCAGCTTTAGTCGCAAGCGCGATTCTGCAATCTCGGTGTCGCTGTCGACATCACCGAAAAAGCTGTCGACCCAGCGCGTGAGTGCCAAAGTACGGTCGGTTGCAAACCGGTGACTGGTGTCTACCCAGGCGGGGTCTTTCCCGCTCTCCTGCCGTGCGATCTCCTCTTGTGTCAGTTGTTCGACAATCGCCGGCGCATCGGCAGCTTCTGAAATCGGGGTTAGCGCCCCCAAAGCGGTCATTGGGGCCAGAGCCCCCAAGGTGCAGAGCGTGAAGTCGGCAAAAACACGTCGGATGGTCATAACCTCAGTCTACGGGACTGTAAAGGACCTTAGTAAGTTTTCTGAGGGATATCGCGCACAATATTGACAAAACTGTCATACCGCTCCGCGCCAATATCCCCACGTTCAAGCGCCGCTAAGACAGCGCAGCCCTGCTCTACGAGGTGTTTGCAGTCTCGAAATCGGCATTGGCCTAAAAACGGTCTGAATTCTTCAAAGCCCGGGGCGACGAGGGCTGGATCGATGTGCTGTAACCCAAATTCTCGAATACCCGGTGAGTCAATAATACAGCCCCCCTCCGGGCGCTGAAAAACCTCGGCCGTCGTGGTCGTGTGTCGGCCTTTTAAGACGCCCTCGGAAAGCGCACCCACACGAAGGTCTTCGTTCGGTAGCAAACGATTAATGATCGATGACTTGCCCACGCCGCTCTGGCCGACGAAGACTGTTGTGCGGTCCCCCAGCAAGCGATTTAAATGTCGTGTAGCGCTGGCGCTCGGGTCGATTTCTAGAACCGTAAGGCCAATTTCTTTGTAGCGGTTGAGTAGAACTCGACTCTCTGGGTTTATCGCCAGTAGATCAGCCTTGTTAAGAATGACGACGGCCTCGATTCCGGCAATATGTGCGGCCACCAAATAGCGATCGATCAGATTCGCAAACGGTTCGGGCGCAGGAGCAATCACGACCGCAATGAGGTCCACATTGGCGGCGACCGCCTTGAGTTGACCGCGTGCATCGGGACGATTCAGTTCTGAGCGGCGCTCGAGTTGCGCTGATACGGCGGCGCCAGTATCGCTGCGCAGCCAAAATACGCGATCACCCGCGACCAGGTGAGCGAGGTTGGGGCGCAGATGACACTTGTGCGTGTTGCCGGCCTCGTCTCTAACGATCGCCGTCTTACTGTAACGGGCAACGATGGTGCCGAGCGCATCGTCATTGTGGCCAGCCATTGAGCTTTTTCGCCGCTTCGTCTCATTGTGGTCAATGCGTCGCTTCTGTTGCTCTGTCAG
>JAQXEB010000176.1 GCA_029251065.1 Luminiphilus sp. | reverse complement strand
GGTCGCTTCGCGGGAGACGGGGTATTGGTCGATTATCGCGTTCGGTGCCACGAGGTCGTTGATACCATCGATGCGAACATCATCGATAGTAGACACATCAGAGGGGGACACAAAAACTCCTTAAAAAGCGGAAATGCCGGTCTGGCTTCGGCCCAATATTAACGCATGAACGTCATGCGTGCCCTCGTAAGTGTTCACAACTTCCAAATTAAGCATGTGTCTAATTACGGGGAAATCGCCTGAAATGCCGTTACCGCCGAGCATGTCACGTGCATCGCGGGCAATTTGTAGCGCCTTACCGCAGGAGTTGCGTTTGATTAAACTAATCAGGTCTGGCGATATGGCGCCCTCACTCATCATCACTCCCGCACGATGGCATGCCTGTAGGCCAATCGAGATCTCGGTTTGCATATTCGCCAACTTAAGCTGAATGATCTGTTTGCTGGCTAGCGGCACATTGAACTGTTGACGATCGAGTGTGTACTGGCGAGCCGTTTGCCAGCAGGTTTCCGCCGCTCCCAATGCGCCCCACGCAATGCCAAATCGAGCGTTATTTAAGCAGCCGAAGGGGCCTTTGAGTCCCTCTGTATTGGGTAGATGGTTTTCGGCAGGGACGAAGACGTTGTCCATGACAATCTCTCCGGTTATCGAGGCTCTCAGCGCCAGTTTCCCTTCGATTTTAGGTGCGCTGAGACCCTCCATGCCTTTTTCTAGGACGAAGCCGCGTATCACTCCGTCGTCGGTTTTCGCCCAAACGACAAAAACGTCGGCGATCGGGCTATTGCTGATCCACATCTTGGAACCAGTAAGTCGGTAACCGCCTTCCACAGCACGGGCACGTGTTTTCATGCCGCCCGGGTCAGACCCGTGATCAGGTTCGGTTAAACCGAAACAGCCGATTAACTCGCCAGTGGCAAGACCGGGTAGATAACGTTCCCGCTGTGCTTCGGTTCCGTAAGCAAAAATAGGGTACATGACCAGGGACGACTGGACGCTCATCATCGAGCGATAGCCTGAATCGACCCGCTCTATCTCGCGTGCAACGAGTCCATAACAGACATAATCAACGCCCGGACAGCCGTAGCCAGAAATAGTTGAGCCGAGCAAGCCGACATCACCCATCTCCCTAAAAATCTCCGCATCCATGCGCTCTTCAGCGAATGCCGAGGTGACTCGGGGTGCAAGCTTTGTTTGAGCGTATTCGCGTGCAGACCCCTGCACCATTCGCTGTGTATCGGTCAGCTGTATGTCGAGCTCAAAGGGATCTTCCCAATTGAGTTTAGTCCAGCGCGTCGTGCCGCCCATCGTCGTTCCCCGTTAGAGCCAAATAAACATGTCCGTGACATGCAGGTTTATGATCCAAGAGTAGGGGGGTAAGCGTTGTGGAACAATCCCCCTTTTGTGGAGGCTATGCAGTTTCTTGGAAGATCTCGCGCCCAATGAGCATCCTACGAACCTCGGAGGTTCCCGCGCCGATCTCGTAAAGCTTCGCATCTCTTAAAAAGCGTCCGGTCGGGTAGTCCATGGTGTAGCCGTTTCCGCCAAGGACTTGAATCGCATCCAAGGCTGATTTCGTGGCCGCCTCTGCAGTGTAAAGAATGACGGCAGCCGCATCCTTCCGACTGTCTTCTCCGCGATCTAGCGCCCGCCCCACCTCGTAAAGATAAGCGCGGCAAGCGGCCGTGGATGCGTACATGTCGGCCAACTTACCCTGAATCAGTTGGAACTCACCGATGGGCTGTTCGAACTGCTTGCGCTCGTGAACGTAGGGCACGACGACATCCATGCATGCTTGCATGATCCCAACAGGACCAGCGGAAAGGACCGCCCGCTCGAAATCGAGTCCAGACATCAATACCGCAACGCCTGCGTTGACCTCGCCCAGTACGTTCTCCGCGGGCACAGGGCAGTCCTGAAAAATCAATTCCGCCGTGTTCGAACCTCTCATGCCGAGCTTGTCGAGCTTTTTGCCTTGGGTGAAGCCGGGATAATCGCGCTCGACAATAAAGGCGGTAATACCCCGCGAGCCCGCTTCGGGGTCAGTCTTTGCGTAAATGACGTAGGTGTCAGCATCGGGACCGTTGGTGATCCACATTTTCGTGCCGTTCAAAATATAGTGATCGCCCTCGCGATCAGCCCTGAGTGCCATGCTCACCACGTCAGAACCGGCGTTGGGTTCGCTCATGGCGAGCGCACCGACCTTGGCACCGGAACACAGCTCGGGAAGGTACTTTTCTTTCTGACTCTCCGACCCGTTGCGATGAATCTGATTCACGCACAGATTAGAGTGCGCACCGTAAGACAGTCCGACTGATGCCGAGGCTCTACTAATCTCCTCAAGGACGATGATGTGAGCGAGATACCCCATTGCTGAGCCGCCGAAACGCTCATCGACCGTAATGCCAAGCAGCCCGAGCTCACCCATTTTGCGCCACAGGAAATGCGGAAAATCATTGGATCGATCGACCTCATCTGCGATGGGTGCTAATTCCTTGAGCACAAAGTTCCGAGTCGTATCTCTCAGCATGTTCAGCTCGTCGCACAGGCCGTGGTTCAAGCTCCGCAGTGGGTTGGTCATTAGCACTCTCCAATTTACATCGCCGTACAGCTTAGATTCTTGTCGTGTGCTGTCAACTGGCGTGACAAAGACAATTGCGAGTAGTGAACCTGAGATTAAGCGTTACTCAGCGGTGCGTCCCTAGAGGATGGCACTAAGCGAGGCCATGCGCGCTGACGACGGGCACAAAATATCTTGCCTCTGTCCGCACTAAGCCAAAGCAATTACGTCTCGATGCGATTCGCTGTGTTAATCTTCGGCCGAGCTATTGGGGGTATAACTTGGACACGCGCGCGTTACGGAACACCTTGGGGCAATTCGCCACCGGGGTTTGTATTTTGACCACACAAACGTCTGACAACCGTTCGATTGGCATGACGGTGAATTCGTTTGCCGCGGTGTCCCTAGACCCCGCCCTTGTCTTGTGGAGCATTCAAAACACGTCGGAGTGTTTTGAAGAGTTCACGGAGTGTGAGCGATATGGCATTTCGATATTAAAAAGCTCTCAACAAGTGCTGTCTGATCGTTACGCTCGTTCGTTAGCCCACGAAATGGATGTGGCGGACCGAATTGTTGACGGCGCTGGTGTGCCTTTGGTCAAAGACGCGCTCGCCACATTGTCGTGTCGACTCACAGCCCTTCATCCGGGAGGAGATCACCACATTATTGTTGGCGAGGTCGACGCACTGACACACTCAGAAGGCGAGCCACTGGTATTTTTCAGTGGTGGCTACCAGCGTTTGGCCTAACCTACATCCCGTTGGGATAGGTATCCAAGTCAGCGGCACCCGATGCTCGTACCTGTGCTAATGCCACGCCGTAAGCCAGTAGTTGCCTGACGCAATAGGCGCTGCGCTCCGACACATAGCTGTGCTCTTCAGTGTCATTTTCCGTGCCACTCTCATTCATGACAACCATGCAGTTGCGGACAATTAAGTGCTCTGGCAAGTAGCAAAGGCGGTTGTTTTTGTAACTACTCGTCCGGAGCTCATTAATGGGATAGGAGCCGCCCGGCCCCGCTGATACGCCCACGGCCAATGCGGGCTTATGGGCCAGTGTTCCGCCTGCGCCGCAGACCAAAAAGAAGTTTTTTAATGCGGCAGGAACCATGCCGTGCCATTCCGGCGCAACCACGATCAGGGCGTCTGTATGCCCTAGATTTTTGTTTATCGCATCCAGTGCATGCCAGTGGGGAGCATCGGTTCCAATGTCCTCATCCCACAGGGGCAGGGGGTCTTTACCAAGGTCACAGGTCCAGCACTCGTGATCACCCAGTGCCTGAATCTGCTTTTGTAAGAAGCGTCCAACCTTTGCGCTTTGAGAATCTTTTCGATGGCTTCCTATCACAAGGGCTACGCGCATGGCAGTGACTCGTTCGGTAAATGGTGAGTTTGGATCATACTGAGCCGACTGGGTCATGGCTAGGCGTTGGACGCAAACCACAACGCATGCTGGATCAATGGGCTGACAGTGCGCTCAACGAGACGAAATGGCCTTCAGGTTCTCGCCACGCACCACCTTTTTGGCTATGTATCCGCCTTCGACCCGTTCAGGTCACTGGGCAATGCGATGACCCGCCGCTAGAAGTCATAGAGATGTTGATGGCCTCATGATGCGTCTCGGTATTGGCGACGGGCAATGTTGACAAGGCGTTCTATTCCCTCGCAGACCACGTCTGGATCGCCTGCATAGTTTATTCGTAGGCATTCCCGTGCATGTTGCCATGAAGACTCGAGTCCCTGAAAAAAGTGTCGGCCGGGTACGGTGATAATGCCTTCGTCGACCCCGCGTCGGTAAAGTTCATCAGTGCCACCGGGCAAACCCTCGAACCATGTCCAAAGAAACATGGCACCGTCGGGCTTGTGAATCCGAATGGGCAGGTCGTGAGCCGCAGTCAGCATGGTGTCAATGGCGCGTTGCTGTTTTGCGAGGTAGTGAGGCTTGATGACGCGCTCACACAGATCGGACAACTGCTGGCGTTCGATAAGCGGTAGCAGGAGCTCCGGCCCTGTGCGCGCAGGCGCAAGACCATTGATGGCGTTCGCATTGCGAATCAGCTGAGTCACTGCGCTGTCCGCCACGACAATGCCCGTCCGAACCCCGGGCAACCCGAGTTTTGACAAGCTTAAGCATAAAATTGTGTTTTCGTCCCAAAAAGGGGTGGCCTCGGTGTAGATCATGCCGGGGAAGGGCAGCCCATAAGCACTGTCAATAATGAGTGGCACGCCCGCCTCTCGGCATTGCTCAGCAACGCGCGCGAGCTCCTGGTCCGAGATCACGTTTCCGGACGGGTTGGTGGGACGAGATAAGCACACCGCGCCCGTGGTTGCCGGGTTGACCGAAAATGCTGAAGTGTCGACGCGATATTTAAATTGTTGGTCTGAGAGCAGATCGATCTGCGCAGCTGACGCGCGCAGTATCGAATGCGCTTGTCTGGACATGTCGTTATAGCCCACGTATTCCGGAGCAATGGGCAGTGCAATTTCGCGCCAGCTGCCGTCGTCAAAGCGACCGGCCAGAGAATTAAATAAAATCTCAAAGCTGGCCTGACTGCCATTGGTGATCGCAATATTGTCGGCATCAATGGGGCGTCCGAACAGGTTCGATAGCTCTGCGGCCAGTACGCGTCGAAATTTTTCATGGCCCTGAGGGGCATCGTAGTCACCGATCATGCTTGCAAAGCGCGATCGACTGTCCGTTAAGGCTTGGGCACTCTCTCTGAGGGCATCCTGAACCTCGTGAATGTGCGCCGGATTACCCCCGCCCAGAGGGAAAGTGGTCTGACCAGGCGGTGTGGCTATCGACAAATCTTCCATTAGCTGGACGATCCCGCTTTGGCTACTGTAATGTTCAGCGTAATTTGAAAACTTCACGATGCCTGTTCACTCTGAGCGTCAATAAGGACAAGCTTAGTCAACTGCGCTTTGTCCGTTAACGTTGCGATGAGAAAAGTCGAATGATACCAAAGTTGATTGTCGCCAACTGGAAAATGGCCATCGACCTCGATGCTGTACGAGTATTCGAGCGGGAATGGAATGGTGGCCCCGCAGTGACCACTGCCGATGTGGTGGTTGCGCCACCCGCAGTATTTTTGCATCACGCTGCCGTTTTAGGGGGCGTGTCGCTTTGCGGGCAGGACGTCTCGATTCATTCGATGGGTGCGCATACCGGAGAGGTGTCGGCTGCGATGCTCAAGGCTTTGGGGTGTCGCTACGGTATTGTCGGTCACTCCGAGAGACGGTCGGGTCACAGTGAGACGAACGCGCTAATTGCAGAAAAAGCGTCGCGCTTGGAGACCGAGGGACTTAGACCCATTATTTGCGTGGGTGAGTCACTGCTTGAGCGACAATCAGGTGGCGCCGAGTCGCTCATTGCGACACAGGTTACTGAGTCCTGTAGTGGGTTAAGCACTGCGCCAATCATTGCCTACGAACCGGTGTGGGCTATTGGCTCAGGTGAATCGGCATCGCCAGACGACGTTGTTGTGATGCATCGCCATATTAAGCGAACCCTAGACCGCGCATTTGCGGCGGACGTTCCTGTATTGTACGGCGGTAGTGTTAACCCTGAAAACTGCACTCAATTTACCGCGCACCCCGAGGTCAACGGCTTATTGGTGGGTGGCGCGTCGCTAAACGCGCGACAATTTTGGAAACTTTGTACATCTGTAGGAGGTGAGCGGTAGTGCAGATCAAGGACAATATGCCAGTGCTGGTTGCGGCAAGTCAGGTGGTGGATCGGCTGGGTCCGCAGAATCAAAGTTTTGGCCCCGTGGAGCTCGCCGCAGAAGCGGTTAAAGAGGCCTTGAACTCACTGGGGGTCCAAAACGTTGAGCAGCATGTGAATCAAGTTATGGTCATGCGGACGTTTGTTGATTCGGTACCAGACCGAATTAAACCGCTGCTCGCGCCGTTTGGATTTAGTGATCAGTTTGCCCGGTCGGTTGCCAATAAAGCTAATTTAGAACACGTGCATGCGCGATATGCGACTGCTGGGGGGCAAAGCCCACAGCAATACACGGCCAAGGCGTGCAGTGCGATTGCGCGCGGAGACGCTCAAATGGTGGTGCTTTGCGGAGCAGAGGCTATTGGAACGATGCGAGCGCATCAGCGAGCGGGGCAAACACTCGATTGGTCAGCAAGTCCGGTAGGCGAGTCGGCTGATGACGGTATGGGGCTTGAAGATCAGTTTGTTCCGGCCCTCGCAGCCCACAAAGTCATTGCACCGATTGATATTTACCCGTTGATAGAACATCGAAAGCGCAATAGCCGAGGTCTTGCGCGGGCGGATTACCGATCTTATTTAGGACGGGTATTAGCGCCACTGGCGGAAGTCGCGCGGACAAACCCATTTGCAATGTTTGAGCGCGTGCCGCAGGCCAGCGAAATTGCTGTGCTTTCTGATCAAAATCGAGCCGTTGGCGATCCACACCTCAAATCAATGGTGGCCAAAGATGGGGTCAATCAATCTGCAGCCTTAGTGGTCATGAGCCATGGGTTGGCTGTAGAGCTTGGCGTTCAGGAGAGTGCTGTTTTTCTTAGGGGCTTTGCTGAGGCCACCGAACGTGCACTGTTAGAGCGAGAGGACTTGTCGACGTCACCGGCGCTTCGCTGGAGTTATGCAAAGGCACTTGAAAGGGCTGGGCTCGAGGCTGCCGATATTGACGCATTCGATCTTTACAGCTGCTTTCCAGTGGCCGTTATTGAAGCGATGGAGGCCTTGGGTATCGATGTCGATGATCATCGTCCTACCAGCTTGACGGGTGGATTGCCGTTTTTTGGTGGTCCCGGAAACAATTATTCAATGCATGGTATTGCCAGTGCAGTGACCGGCGTTCAAAGCGGACGCTACAGCGATGTACTTGTCGGTGCATTAGGTGGTCACCTGTCTAAACACGCGGTGGGCGTCTACAGTCGTTCGCCCGGTGTGGCCGACCCGCTCAGTCATGAGCTCGGCTTTAAAGAAGGTGGAAATAGTATTGCGCTTGCCTCAGAATTCAGCGGCGCTGCTGTGGTTGAAACGTTCATCATAAAATCGATACCCGAAGGGCAGTGGCTGGCGGTGCTGGCGATTAATGACGCAGGTCAACGTGTCATCGCAGGCGCGCTGATTGAGCAAGGTGGCCTCGCAGACCTTTTCGTCGAGGGCGAGCCAATTGGGGAGAGGGTGCTTATAGAACCCTCCGGAGAGAACACGCATCACGTGGTCGGGATTGCCTGACACAAAGTCATTTTACAGAGGATTGTTATGAATATTTCAGGAAGAGCTGCCGTTGTTACCGGTGGTGCATCGGGTATTGGTCAAGCAGTTGCGCGACGGATTTACGCTGACGGTGGCAATATCATTATTTTCGACTTAAACGCTGAGGCGGGTGCGGCGATGGTTGAGGAAATGGGCGCTGATCGTTGCCACTTTGCACAGGTCAATGTCGCGGATGAGGCTTCTGTTCAAGCCGGGGTTGATTCCGGGATTGATAAATTTGGCGCAATCTATGCGGTTGTTAATTGCGCCGGTATTGCTAGCGCGGCTAAGACAGTGGGCAGAGACGGCGCGTTCCCGTTGGATCTTTGGGACAAAGTGATTGCCGTAAACCTTACAGGAACTTTTAACGTCCTTCGTCTCTGTGCTGTTCGTATGCAGCATAACGAGCCTGTGGATGAGTATATGGGTCGCGGCGTGATCATTAACACAGCATCGGTTGCCGCTTACGAGGGCCAAATGGGTCAGGCCGCTTACAGTGCGACAAAAGGCGGCATTGTTGGTATGACGCTGCCGATTGCGCGTGATTTAGCGAAGATCGGTATTCGAGTGAATACCATCGCCCCCGGCATGATTAACACACCATTATTTGCAGGTCTTCCACAAGAATCTATCGATTCTTTGTCACAGGCCGTACTCTATCCGCAACGTCTAGGCGCGCCCGAGGAAATTGGCAAGCTGGTCGCGGCAATCATCGATAACGATTACATCAACGGCGAGAGCATTCGTATGGATGGTGGCATCCGTATGCAGCCTCGTTAAGATTTAGCTGACACAATAAGGAGAGACAACATGAGTGAAGCAGCTGTTTTAACTGAAATCGACGATGGCGTCATGACGATTACGATCAATCGTCCAAAAGCAAAAAATGCGGTCAATAAGGACGTCGCAGAAGGCATTGCGGCCGCGCTCGACGCGCTCGACGCAGACGATAGTACGCACGTGGTCATATTGACGGGTGCGGGCGGTACATTCTGCTCGGGTATGGACTTAAAAGCCTTTGTGACTGGCGAGACGCCTTATGTTGAGGGTCGTGGATTTGCCGGTATGGTCCAGCGCTCGACTGACAAGCCTTTGATTGCAGCGGTTGAGGGTTATGCCCTGGCCGGTGGCTGCGAATTGGCCATTACCTGCGATCTCATTATTGCCGCAGATAACTCTAAATTTGGTATTCCAGAAGTGAAACGCGGACTGGCTGCTGCGGCCGGCGGTCTGGTGCGACTACCGCGTCAGATTCCGAGTCGTGTTGCCATGGAAATGGCACTGACCGGCGACTTTATGGACGCTGATCGTGCGCTCAGTATTGGTCTGATTAACCAGATTGCACCGGCGGGCGAAGCGCTGGCTCAGGCAAAAGTGTTGGCGGCAAAGATTGCTGAAAATGGTCCACTTGCGGTTAAACGCAGTAAGCAAGTGATCAAGGAGTCGATCGACTGGTCGCAAGAAGAAATGTTCGACAAGCAGCAAGTCATTACGAGTGCTGTGTTCTCGAGCGAAGATGCGATTGAGGGCGCGACAGCATTTGCAGAGAAGCGTAAGCCGAACTGGAAAGGCCGTTAAACCTGATTGTCGATAATGACCCGGCAATGCCGGGTTTTTTTTTATCTAAGGTGCACTCTATGCGTTCATTGCTTGTCTTGATTTTGCTGTCGGGCCTTACGGCTTGCGCGGCGTCGTCACAAAAACCCTCGGGTGCAGACCCCGTGGTCACGGATACGGGATCTGTAAGGAGTTATTTAGCGGAGGGTGATGTCCTTCAGTGGTATGACATTCCGTTTGCTCAGCCGCCGGTGGGTGAGCTGAGGTGGCGGGCCCCCGTGGCACTGTCGGTGACCGATCAATTGCTAACGCGCATGGACGAGCCCGTAATCTGTCCCCAGCAAGCGAGCAGTGTGAGCGGTGTTGAGGGTGACGCCGCTATTGGGACTGAGGATTGTTTGTACCTCGACGTGACGGCGCCCAAAGGTGTCGACGGACCACTGCCGGTGATGTTTTGGATTCACGGGGGCGGAAATACAAGCGGGCATAAAAACACCTATGACTTTTCGCGATTGGCGGCAGAGCAAAATGTGGTCGTGGTGACCATTAACTATCGCTTGGGCCCCTTGGGCTGGTTCACGCATCCAGCCCTGGACAGTGGTTCCGGTGCCATCGCAAACTTTGGAACACTCGATATTATTGCGGCGCTGGGGTGGGTTCAGCGGAACATTGGTTCGTTCGGTGGCGACAGAAGCAATGTCACGATTTTTGGTGAGAGCGCGGGCGGGCATAATGTACTGACCCTGCTCGCCTCA
>JAQXEB010000175.1 GCA_029251065.1 Luminiphilus sp. | reverse complement strand
GGCCGTGCCAACGTGTGGATCGCCCGTGGGAGAGGGTGCTACGCGTGTTCTTACGGTCATTGAGTTCTCTTTGAAATAAGTGATGTCAGCAACAGCGCGATGGTATCAGAAGACGTTAGGGCTCAGGACCCAAGAGCTCAACTTTTAACGGTCCGAATTCGGTACTTTGCATACCCCCAGTCACTAAAGTTCGGTAGGATGCATCAAACCCAAGAGCAAGAAGAATGATGCGTTTGTTTCAATCATTAGTACCTGCGAGTGCCCTTGTGGTGCTCCTCGCTGCCTGCGGTAGTGGTGAAAGCAATGTCGAGTCAGGAAATCGAGACGGCTACCTTCACTACGGAAACGGAGCAGAGCCTCAAGGGCTCGATCCTCAAGTGGTCACGGGCGTCCCTGAAAATCACATTGTACGTGCCCTTTTTGAAGGTCTCGCCGTCAAAAACCCCAAGACGCTAGAACCCGAGCCGGGCGTTGCTGAGCGCTGGGAAATCTCCGAAGACGGGAAGGTCTACACCTTTTATATTAACCCTGAAGCGAAGTGGAGTAACGGCGAAGCCATGACGGCATCAGACTACGTCTGGTCCTGGAACCGAGCCTTGCACCCCGATACGGGCTCACTCTACGCCTACATGCTCTACCCGATCAAAAATTCAGAAGCGTACTCAAAACGAGAAATCACCGACTTCAATGAAGTGGGCGTAAAAGCCCTAGACGACCAGACACTTCAGGTCACACTCAACGCGCCAACGCCCTACTTTCTGCAACTCATGGATCACTACAGCAGCTTCGCTGTACACCCCGAGACGCTGCTCAAACACGGCAAAATGACCGATCGCTTTACGCCATGGACGCGGGTGGGAAGCATTGTCAGCAACGGTCCGTTTACACTCGAAGAGTGGTCTTTAAATCGTCGAATCATTATTAAGAAAAGCGAACACTATTGGGACCGTGACAACGTTGCACTCAACGGAGTCTATTTCTATCCGACAGAAAACGTGGTCAGCGAAGAGCGCATGTTTCGCGCAGAGCAACTGCACTACACCGCGGTGGTCCCTCTGGACAAGATCCCCGATTACCGCACGCGTGAGAATTCGCCGTACGTTCAGTCTCCGTACTTAGGCACCTATTACTACCTTGTGAATACCGATCGACCGCCGGTCGATAATGTGCTGGTTCGCCAAGCACTCTCCTATGCCCTCGACAGAGACAAATTGACACGAACAGTACTTCAAGACACCGCCATTGCGGCCTACAGCATCACGCCGCCGGATACTCTGGGCTATAACCCCCCAACATTGTTCAGCTATGACCCGAGTAAAGCTCGCGAACTGTTGGCTCAGGCCGGCTACCCCGACGGGGAAGGATGGCCCGGTCTCGAAATTATTTACAACACGCAAGAGGCGCACAGGAAAATCGCCGTGGCCGTCCAGCAGATGTGGAAAAAAGAACTCAACATCGACATCACGATTGCCAATCAAGAGTGGAAGGTCTACCTCAACTCCGTTTCACAGCGCGAGTTTCAAGTCGCCCGGCGCGGCTGGATCGGTGACTACGTTGATCCAAATAACTTCCTAGACCTCTTTATTACCGACGGCGGAAATAACAATACCGGTTACGCCAACGATATTTACGACGAGATTATTTTGCAGCGCGCACCCAAGGCCAAGACACGCGAGGCGCGTTACAGTCTGTTTACTGAGGCTGAAACGATGATGATGAATGACATGCCGATCATTCCCATCTACACCTACACCAGCAAGCACCTCATTCACCCCAGCGTTGAGGGGATTTATCCAAACCTTATGGATTCTTTGAATCTCAAGTACGTCACCTTGCACCCCGGGCGGCGTCTCGACGTGGAGTCTAACTAACGTGGTCCGTTTTATTTTATGGCGTCTCCTGCAGGCGATACCCGTCATTTTTGTTGTCATTACCGCCACTTTTTTTCTTGTTCGATCAGCGCCAGGTGGTCCTTTTGACAGTGAAAAAGCAGTGCTCCCCGAGGTCAAACGAGCACTTGAAGCTCAGTACAAGCTTGATCTTCCGCTGCATGAGCAATACGTCGCCTACCTGGGAGACCTCAGTAACGGCGACTTAGGTCCCTCGTTTAAATATCCGGGCCGCAGCGTCAACGAAATTCTGGGAAGTGGCCTACCGGTCACTGCCGAACTGGGTCTATACGCACTGACCTTCGCGCTTTTTATCGGGGTATTAGCGGGTGTCTTTGCGGCACTGAAACCCAATACGCGACAAGACTTTATCCCGATGGGCATGGCAATGATCGGCATTTGCATGCCCTCTTTTCTATTGGGGCCGCTGCTGGTTTTAGTCTTTGGTATCTATCTCGATTGGCTACCCATCGCCGGATGGGGTGATCTTCCCGGGGATAAGATTCTTCCATCGATCACCCTCGGCTCGGCTTATGCGGCTTATATTGCGCGTCTCAGTCGTGCAGGCATGCTCGAGATTCTGTCACAAGACTATATTCGAACCGCACGCGCAAAAGGGCTACCGGAATGGCAGGTGGTCAC
>JAQXEB010000174.1 GCA_029251065.1 Luminiphilus sp. | reverse complement strand
CAATATGATTATCTACGCGGCAGCTGCGGGCGTGAGCATTTCGTTGGCAGACCTTTTTCTTGCAGGCATATTGCCCGGTCTGCTCACCGGCCTTTTGCTCATGCTGTCGGCGTATCTGGTAGCCCGAAAAAGAAACTACCCCAAGGGACAGTTCCCAGGTTGGCGTTCGTTTGCTACGAGTTTCGCAGGTGCCATCCCCGGCTTGCTCTCAGCGGCTATTGTTGTAGTCGGCGTACTGTCGGGGGTGTTTACACCCACTGAGTCGGCAGGTATCGCGGTTGCCTATACCCTCTTGGTTGCGCTGCTGGTGTACCGCTCCTTAACGTGGGAGGGTTTTTTTGCTGCAACCACTGCCTCAGTCCGCACAACCGCGATGGTGATGATCATTATCGGAGCCGCGGGCGCATTCGGCTGGCTTCTCGCCTTGCTGCAGGCGCCAACGCAGTTGGCCGACTTGCTTCGTGGCATTACCGAGAACCCGATACTTCTGTTGCTTCTGATTAATTTGGTGCTGCTGCTTCTTGGAACCTTCATGGACATGGCGCCCTTGATTATTATTACAACCCCAATCTTTCTGCCCATGACGGTAGCGCTCGGAATGGATCCCGTGCATTTTGGCATTATGCTGCTGCTCAATCTGGGTATTGGTTTGGTTACGCCGCCTGTTGGTGCGGTGCTGTTCGTTGGCTGTGCGATTGCTAAGGTTCCAATTGAGCAGACGGTGAAGACCATTTGGCCTTTTTATGGGGCATTGTTGCTGGCGCTGATTGCGGTGATTTACATTCCCGGCCTATCCCTGTGGCTACCCGGGATGCTTAATTGAAGTAGGGCGCTCTAACGTCCTGTAATGCCCCGACTCGTTTCGGATAATGGCCCGACCTGTTTCGAACGCTGCCGGGTCAAATATTACCAGCGTGTTGATGCGTTTAAAGGTTGCTCGTGGCAGCGATCATTTTATAGACCATACTTAGGGTCATTGCATTATTGAGTGGCGTGACGTCCACCATGACGGCGATGCGATGCTGCTTTCCGGCGACTGCTCTAAACGCGCTAGTGACTCTTCGCTGATTGGTCTTGGAACGGGTAAAGCCTGTCGATCGGCGCGTATTGGTAATCCAGCGCATTAAGGCGCGTTGTTCCAAACCAGTCTCCAGGCGCATCGACCACCATAATTGTTTTAGCGTAGCCGGTTTCATCGAATCCTCGACGAAAGTGGACACGTGATTTCACGACAAAAACGTCGTAGTCATCTGGATTTAGATTGGCAATGAACAGCGGTTCTGTCGTCCGAATCTGAACGTAGGTCGGCACGAGAAACAGCACGTTTTGATTTCCGAATTCGATGACTGCAATGTGATCGAAGCCCCAGCCCTCACCAAAGTACTTTACTGTCCCCGTAATACGCACCGGCGTACCCGCTTGTTCGCCACTAAAGCCACCGACTTCGCGGTCAAATTTATCCCCTGGTTTGGCGCCACTCGCTTTGAGTGCCTCCAGTGCCGACTCATCGCGAAGTGCCGCGTACATCAGTTTGCTGACGTTATTTTTGAGGAGTGCTTTCAAAATCCATGTGGCGTCGCCCGGTCTGTCTGAGTAATCACCCAATACCACCGGTACATCACCTGCACTAACGGCTTGAATTGTCCGTTTTGCAGCCTCACTCGGCATGGGGAATTCGCCACTGGCAAAGCCACTGCGCATGCGCCATATGTAGTCAGACATGTCGTCGGCAATCCGGTCAGCGAGCGCCTGATCATCGTTGGTGATCACGTGGACTGTCGCACCGATATCGGGAACATCAGACCAGGGGAATCCATAAAACACGCTGACGAAGGCGTCGGTCTCGCGCGCTTCCCAACGCCGGGCACGCTCCATAATGTCCATTGAAGGCGACTGACCCGTCCACTGAAGTACGCTTGCCGTCACGACGGGCGGCTTACGCGTCGCACTAGTGGCCGTATAGAGCCCCCGCATAGATCGATATAAATACCGAGCGGAGCGTGTTCCTTGTAAAAAAGCGTCATAGTGTGGGTATCGCTTCGTCACAAAAGCCGCGTTCGCCCACTGCAAGAACTGTTCATCCTCGTTACCGTGCAAATCAAAGGAGCCTGCGATAGGGACATTTGGGCCGACAACCTGTCTGACCCGACGGGCAATTTCAGCTTCGGGGCGCGGTATGCCGCGTACTGCCATGGCGCCATGAAGGGATAAATACACGCCGTCTATGGGCATTTTTGCTCTAAGATCATCAAGAATAATCGCCATGAAGTGCTCAAAGCTCTCTTGGCTTTCCCAGCTCCTGGAGGAGCCTCCGTACACACTGTCTGGCGAATTAATTCCAACAACTGCAACGTCGGCATACTCGCTTGCCGCATGCATAAATCCCCCCACAAACCCTGTACTTCTTGCAGTCAGATCGTGTCCAGCGACAAACGGGACCCGCCATGTGCGGTCCTTAATTTCCGAATCGCCGCCCGGACAAAACGTGCAGGTTTCCTGAGAATAGGCAATCACAGCTACGTTCAAGCGAGTCTCTTCGCTCGATAGGGCAGGCGAGGTGATGAGGGTACTGAGTAGTAGGAACATTCGAGTGATGGTCATGACCGATCCCCTAGCTGTTGCGATACCGAATCACGGAGCATTTGGCGGGGCTTTTTCTCGCGGTACTCGCGGTAAAAGAAAAAGAACAATCCAGCCAATTGGTCCCAAAAGTAAGCCAAGTAAAGCACCCTGAGTCACGCGATTTAAGGTTGCTCCGAGCGCAGCACCGATGCCCGCTGACATCAGCGTCAGTAACACGTAAATCCCCATAGCTTTTCGCCCTCTGGCTAAATACCTAGGCCATGTTAACCCACAGAAAATAGTCAGGGGAGACAGACTGATAAGCCTCCTCTTTATTGGGGTAAAAGTCGCTAGGTGGAGCGATACATTTTTCTAAGAAATTGATTTTTAGCATCATTAATACTTTGAGAGCTACTATCTAGCAAAAGCCCGCTAACGATTCGCACACTGAGCTTTTTTACCTCTATCGATGCTGATTATGTTTGGGGCTTAGTGTTGAGGCTTAGTGTTGGAAATTGGCGAAGTGGCTGGAAGCGGTGTACCGAGCGATCGAGTCATTCTCGGTTTTTTTTCATTGAAATGTAGCGAACGACGACCTCAATAGGCGCAAAGTCAGCACGGTTTCGGTGTGTGTCATGTGATGCTCAGAGGACTTTGCTTCCCTCGCGTTACGTGTTCGCGAGGGCGTTTTTTTTAAACTGACTTACCTCGCTCCGCGACATGATCAAGGTGTTGTTTGTACTGTTTGCGTTGAGCGACGCGGAAGGCATGTTCACGAAGCACCACACTGTCATTACCCTCTACGACTTTGGTGTAGGCGAGCAGCTTCTTAATCGACCAATCCTCCATGTCTTTTCGTAACTGGGCTCTTTGGCGTGCTTGATCGATCACATAGCCTGCCAGAAATAAAATAATAAAGGTGCCGACAATGACCTCAAACACTATGGTCCAAAACCCTATCACTTGCCCGATCACCTATGCTTGTTGCTGAAATGCTTAGGAGGGTTAGGGTTGATCAGTCTCGGCGAAAGCCCCCAGTCTCTATCGTTATCCCATTTTGGGGTGTTGTTTCGAGTCGCCCGATCGTTATTGATTTTCCCTGAGTGAGCAGGGTCAGTCAGTACGCCGAAATGGAGCTCCGTATTACAGCATTGAGCGTTGACGTCACTGATATGAAAACAAGCCACCGTCAATATGGCGGCGAGAACGATCTCTTTGTAGGTGGAGTGTGTAAACATGTCGAAGGCCCCTGTCATCATGATGTGAATTTTATATTGCTTTGCAATATGCAATTTAAAATGCGACAAAATATGCCTAACTCCTTAGTGTTAGAAAATGACAACCCCTTGAAGAACGGTGATGCACAAACCGAGGGTCAGAAGCAGGATTGGGTGTCAGAGGGTGGATGGCGAATCCATAGGATAGAATGCATCACACTTAAGATTCGATCGTTCCTGAGTCCGGCTCAATCGAAGCGGCGCTGCAATACGAGCGCCTACCTTTAAAATTCTGTAGTCGTATTTTTCCCCATCTTACCCACACGAGCCTTCGCTCCTGTATAACGAGCCTATGAAAATTCCTAAGCGTATTATTCCACTGGTTGAAGATGGCGTCGTTGACGAGGTCTTGCGCCAGCTCATGAGCGGAAAGGAAGCCACCGTTTATGTCGTTCGATGCGGTGACGAGATTCGCTGTGCCAAAGTCTACAAAGAAGCTGCGAAGCGCAGTTTTAAGCAGGCGGTGGAGTACCAAGAAGGGCGGAAGGGACGTAACTCCAGACGTCAGCGTGCGATGGAAAAGGGGTCTCGTTACGGGCGAAAGCAGCAGGAGGAGGCGTGGCACAATGCCGAAGTCGATGCCCTCTACAAGCTGGACAGCGCAGGTGTTCGTGTGCCGACGCCCTTTGGATGCTTTGACGGTGTGTTGCTTATGGAGTTGGTGACGACCGAGGATGGCGAGGTCGCTCCACGCTTGAACGACGTTATATTGACCCACGAACAGGCACTGCAAGACAACGACGTCATGATGAGCTATGTCGTCAAAATGCTGTGTGCAGGTTTGGTGCATGGTGATTTGTCGGAGTTCAATGTGCTGGTTGACGACTACGGTCCGGTGATTATCGATTTACCACAAGCCGTCGATGCGGCCGCGAATAACCACGCTAAGTCAATGCTGGAGCGAGACGTTAATAACATCGTGGGGTACTACGGCCTTTTCGCGCCTGAGCTTCTTAACACCCAATACGCAAAGGAGTTGTGGAGCCTTTACGAAGCGGGAGAACTGCACCCGGATAGCCAGCTCACGGGCGAGTTTGTCAGTGATGAAGTCGACGCCGATGTTGACGGTGTGTTGCGTGAGATCGAAGCGGCCTTGCAAGAAGAGGAAGATCGCGAGGCGCGAGTACGCAGCGCGGACGAATCAGGCGAATAGCGCAGGTGCCGTTTTGGCGTTGCAGCATCTCCAGCCGCACAGTAACGGCGCTTTACCGAGCCCTTCAATAACTCCATGTCCGTTTTTGTGGAGCGCGCGATACGGGGTAGACGTTTGTCCTTTGTTGCACTGGGTGTATTATGGCATATCTTATGCCAATTAAGCCTTTTTCATGAAGACACAACAGATTCGAATGGATGATTATCCGGGTGAGCGTGCACCTCGTGACGTGTGGCGCTTAACGTCGAACCCCCTGCGCAGCCTCGAGGC
>JAQXEB010000173.1 GCA_029251065.1 Luminiphilus sp. | reverse complement strand
ATATTTTGCACTTGAGGGGTTGTCGGCGTTACTCGGCACCGTGAGGCGCATTAACGAGACGGTTAACTCTGACTTAGAAATCGAGGGTATTCTTCGAACAATGTATGATCCTCGTAACTCACTGACGACCGAAGTTTCAGAGCAATTATTCAGTCACTTTGGCAGCTTGGTTTATCGAACGGTTATTCCGCGTAACGTTCGTTTAGCAGAGGCACCTAGTCACGGTGAGCCCGGTATTGTTTATGACAGGTATTCACGCGGTGCTCGTGCTTACATGGCGCTGGCTGAAGAGTTTCTGCGCAGGCAGTAAAGGCCAGTGTCCCCAGGAAAAGTGAATGACCACAAAGAAAAGAAAACTTAATAGGGGCTTAGATGCCCTGCTTGGTGCCGAGTTGACCACAAAAACGGCGGCCAGTACCGCAGCGCTCGATGCAAGCCCTGCGGGGCAAGGTGACCTCCGTCAGATCCCGCTGGAACAGCTGCAGCGCGGTCAATACCAACCGCGCAGAGACTTTGATGAGAGCGCACTCAATGAGCTGGCAGATAGTATAAAAGCTCAGGGGGTGATGCAGCCTATTGTTGTGCGACTTGTCGCCAATAATCGATATGAAATTGTTGCTGGGGAGCGACGTTGGCGAGCCAGCCAGCGCGCGTCTCTTGACGTCATTCCTGCCATTGTTCGTCAGATTAGTGATGAAACCGCGATTGCGATGGCTTTAATTGAAAACATTCAGCGCGAAGATTTAAATTCAATTGAAGAGGCGCGAGCCTTAAAGCGCCTGCAAACAGAGTTTGACTTAAGCCAACAAGAAATCGCAACCGCAGTGGGTAAGTCGCGGCCAGTGATCGCAAACCTTTTACGGCTGTTAACGCTTGAACCCGAAGTTGCAGAGATGCTGGAAACAAGGGCCATTGGTGCAGGTCACGGGAAAGTGTTGTTGGCGCTTGAAGGCGGTGATCAGATCAGAGCCGCGCGTAAAGTGGCTCAAGGCAAGCTGTCTGTTCGTCAGACCGAGGTGTTGGTTAGGGCGTTATTGTCGCCGAAGGGCGCTGACGCGCCGGTGGAACAAGACCCTGATATAGATCGACTGGTACGGCGGCTGTCAGACCGGCTTGGTACAAAAGTGACTATTGAAAATAAAAACGGGCGCGGCAAGTTAGTTATTCAGTACAGTGACCTTGATGTGCTCGACGGCATTTTAAATCGTATCCAATAAAAGTTGGCATTTTGCTTTGTTGATGCTGTTTAGCAATTCGAATAAACTTGCGCGCGCTTGAGGGCCTGAGCACTTGGGAGCACTTAGTGGTTGAGTACACGCGCACAACGCTTGCTCGTCACCTTGCAAAGGCGCTGCTGTATACCAGTGTTGTGATCGGGGTGGTGTCACTGGGTGTTGGGTTATTACTCGATGCTGGCGCGGCGATCGCAGTTTGGGTCGGCGCGGCGATAGTGGGACTGCCACAGCTGTGGCTCGCCACAAGCTTGTTCAGTCGTTTTGGGGCGCAGGCGCCAACGCTACTGGGAATCGCAAAGTTTAGTTTGAGTGCGTTGTTGTTTGGTGTTTGGTTTGCGAAATCACCAAACCCACAGGTCGGGCCGGTGTTTTTGGGCGCGATATTGTTATTAGTGTGTAGCCCGGTGTTTTATTTCTGGGCTGCGAAACAAGAGAGTTAAAGGCGTGTCGCCGCAGTGAGCGAGCGACTAGACGGGGCAGCAACGAATGGCGGCGACTGGTCAAGAAAAGACAGTTTCGGACTACATTGTCCACCACCTGACAAACCTGACGTACGGCAAGTTACCGGAGGGTTTTGATCGTTACGACGGACACACAGTGGGTGCCGGTGGTGAGTGGGCGTTCGCGCACGGCGCTGATGAAATCGCGGCGATGGGCTTTAATGCGGTTCACGTTGACTCCCTTGCTTGGTCTATTGGTCTGGGCGTTATCTTCTGCGCACTCTTTCGCTGGGTAGCGGTTCGCGCGTCGGCCGAGACTCCCTCTGGGCTAGTGAACTTTATTGAGATGGTTGTTGAGTTCATCGACAACCAAGTGAAAGACACGTTCCACGGACAAAACAAACTGGTCGCGCCGCTGGCGCTGACGATTTTTGTCTGGGTCTTTTTAATGAACCTCATGGATTTAATACCGGTTGATGTGGTGCCTGAGTTGATGGTTTTGGCGGGTATTGAGTACCAAAAAATCGTGCCATCGACGGATCCCAATATCACCATGGGCATGGCGGTAGGCGTGTTTATTTTGATGCTGTATTACTCAATCAAAGTAAAAGGCTTTGGTTTTGCCAAAGAGCTTGCGCTAAATCCTTTTAATCATTGGGTGTTTATTCCCGTTAACCTGTTTATGGAAATTGTAGGCCTGCTGGCTAAGCCGTTTTCATTGGGGCTACGGTTGTTCGGGAATATGTACGCCGGCGAAATGATTTTTATTCTAATTGCTGCACTCTTTGGTGCCGGTATTCTCTGGGTGTTACCCGCTTCTCTCTTACAGATCGGTTGGGCGATTTTCCACATTCTGGTTATTACGCTTCAGGCATTTATTTTTATGGTTCTTACCATCGTGTACCTCAGTATGGCGCACGAGGACCACTAGTTTTTGAACTTCCATACTTAGACTCAATAGGAGACAACAATGGAAATGATCTACATCGCAGCTGCGATTATGATGGGCTTGGGTGGCATGGGTGCCGCTATTGGCGTGGGTATTTTGGGCGGCAAGCTCATTGAAGGTTCTGCGCGACAGCCGGAGCTGGCTTCACGCCTTCAGGGTACGTTCTTCCTGGGTGCGGGCCTGGTTGATGCGATCCCCATTATTGGTGTTGGTATTTCTATGTACCTCATCTTTGTGGTTGCAGGCTAAAGAAAACCTCGTTTCCTCACCGGTGATCCGGTGAGCGTTATACCCACAGGAGACTACTGTGAACATTAATCTGACCATTATCGGACAGATCGTGGCTTTTATTGCGTTCGTTGCTTTTTGCATGCGATACGTGTGGCCGCCGATTCTCGCTGCCATGGAAGAGCGCCAGCAAAAAATTGCTGATGGTCTTTCCGCTGCTGATCGTGCAGGTCACGATTTAGAGCTTGCTCAAAAAGCAGCGGTGGATCGGCTTGCTGAAGCAAAGAAAGAAGCAGCCGTGATCGTTGACTCTGCTAATAAGCGAGCGTCTACGCTTGTGGATGAAGCAAAGGCGGCCGCCGTTGTAGAAGCGGAGCGCGTGAAAGAGCTTGCTACAGCGGAAGTTGAGCGTGAAAAGGCTCAGGCAAAGGAGCAGTTGCTTGCACAAGTCAGTGCGCTTGCTATTTCGGGTGCTGAAAAGGTCTTGGCAGCGGAGATTGACGCGGACAAGCACGCTGCGATTCTTGAGCAGCTGGTTAAGGAGCAGTAAGCGTGATCGAGCCAACAACATTGGCAAGGCCGTACGCGCGCGCAGCGTTTCAGTTTGCCGTGGATAATACTGCGGTCGATGTTTGGTACGAGGCGCTTCAGGTGCTTACGTCCGTGGTTGCAGAACCCAATGTTGCCCGTATTTTGGATGATCCTGCCAGCACCGCGGCACAACGTGCTGAAACTGTGTCTGCTGTATTAGGTAACGACGCGCCAGTGGGATTGGCACAATTTGTCGCGGTCCTGTCTGAAAACCACCGATTGTCATTGACGGGCGAAGTGACGCGGTTGTTTGCTGAGCTCAAGGCGTCGTTGGACGCAGCAACAAATGTCACATTGACGAGCGCGTTTGATGTGAGCGACGCAACGGTTGAAACACTTTCTTCCGCGTTAAAAGCAAAACTGGGTAAAACAGTCGATATGACTGTTAAAACAGACTCCACCCTTCTTGGCGGAGCCATTATTCGGGCTGGCGATATGGTTATCGACGGCTCAGTTCGTGGGCGCTTGCACAAGCTAGCGACTGCGTTGAAATCTTGACAGAGGAACCGGTCATGCAACAACTGAATCCTTCAGAAATCAGCGACATCATCAAGCAGCGTATTTCGCAGCTCGATGTTGCTTCGCAAGCGACAAACGAGGGCACTATCGTCTCGGTAACGGACGGTATTATCCGCATTCATGGACTCACTGAAGTTCAATACGGTGAGATGGTTGAGTTTGAGGGCAATGTCTTCGGTTTGGCGCTTAACCTCGAGCGAGACTCGGTTGGCGCGGTTGTGCTTGGCGATTATAAGCAGCTCGCCGAGGGTCAAACTTGCCGTTGTACGGGTCGTATTTTGGAAGTCCCTGTGGGTCCAGAACTTCAGGGTCGTGTGGTCGATGCGCTGGGTAACCCTATTGACGGAAAAGGCGCAATCGACGCCCAGCTGACCGATGCGATTGAAAAGATTGCCCCAGGCGTTATTGCTCGGCAGTCGGTTGATCAGCCTGTACAAATTGGACTCAAAGCTATTGATGCGATGGTGCCGATTGGTCGTGGCCAGCGAGAATTGATTATTGGCGACCGCCAGATCGGTAAGACAGCGATTGCCATTGACGCCATTATCAACCAAAAAGACACTGGCATTAAGTGCGTCTATGTTGCGGTAGGTCAGAAGGCTTCTTCTGTCGCCTCAGTCGTGCGTAAACTTGAAGAGCACGGTGCGATGGGTCACACCATCGTTGTTGCCGCAAACGCGTCTGACCCTGCAGCAATGCAGTACTTGGCGCCGTTCGCTGGTTGCACTATGGGCGAGTATTACCGCGACCGCGGCGAAGACGCGCTGATCATTTATGATGATCTTTCAAAGCAAGCCGTGGCTTACCGCCAAATTTCCTTGTTGTTGAGACGCCCGCCCGGCCGTGAAGCTTACCCTGGTGATGTCTTTTATCTCCATTCACGTTTGTTGGAGCGTTCAGCACGGGTCAACGCCGACTACGTTGAAGCGTTTACAAACGGTGAAGTAAAGGGTCAAACGGGCTCATTGACTGCACTACCAGTAATTGAAACGCAGGCGGGTGATGTCTCTGCATTCGTACCGACCAACGTGATTTCGATTACTGACGGCCAGATTTTCTTGGAAGCCGACATGTTTAACGCAGGCGTTCGCCCGGCGATGAACGCCGGCATTTCGGTATCGCGTGTGGGTGGCGCTGCTCAGACCAAAATTATTAAGAAGCTCTCAGGCGGCATTCGAACAGCACTGGCTCAGTACCGCGAGCTTGCCGCGTTTTCTCAGTTTGCGTCAGATCTTGATGATGCGACGAAAGCTCAGCTCGAACATGGCGAGCGCGTGACGGAGCTCATGAAGCAAAAGCAGTACGCGCCTCTCTCAACGGCAGAAATGGGCGTGCTCTTGTACGCGGCCAACGAAGGTTACTTGAAGTCGGTTGAAGTGGAAAAAGTGGCCGACTTTGAATCGTCTCTTTTGTCTTACATGCACGCTGAGCATGGTGCTTTGATGCAAGAGATTGTGTCAGACGGAAACTGGAACGACGATCGTGAGGCTGCATTTAAGTCGGGCTTGGACACGTTTGTTGCGACGCAGACTTGGTAATTAGCGATGGCAGCTGGTAAGGAAATTCGCACTAAGATCACGAGTATTCAAAGTACTCAGAAGATTACCAGTGCTATGGAGATGGTCGCGGCCAGTAAGATGCGCCGTGCTCAGGACCGCATGGAAGTGGGCAAACCTTATGCCCGTCGTATGCGTTCGGTGGTGGGTCATATCGCTAATGCTTCGGCGGAGTACCGACACGCCTATATGCAGCAGCGCACAGTAAAACGGGTTGGGTACATTGTTATCTCTTCTGACCGAGGCCTGTGTGGTGGTTTGAACATTAATCTGTTTAAGCGTGCACTGCAGTCCATGAAGGCGCATTCAGAAGAGGGTCATGAGATTGACCTGTGTTTGATTGGCGCAAAAGGCCAAGCGTTTTTTGGCTCAGTGGGTGGAAACGTGGTCGCGAGTGTTCGTGACATTGGCGAGCAGCCAACGGTTGAGCAGTTAATTGGGGCAGTGAAGCATATGCTTGACGCCTACATCAAAGGTTCGGTCGACAAGCTTTACTTGGTGAGTAACGATTTTGTAAACACCATGACACAGTCGCCTACGGTGCAGCAGCTTTTACCGTTAGAGGCCGATACTCAAGAGCAGTATTCGCATCATTGGGATTACATTTACGAGCCTGATGCGCGTGAGTTACTCGACGGTTTGCTGGCGCGGTATATCGAGGCACTGGTTTATCAGGCGGTGGTTGAGAATGGTGCTTGCGAGCAGGCCGCTCGAATGATCGCCATGAAGAATGCCAGCGATAATGCGGGTGAGCTGATTGATGAACTGCAATTGGTATACAACAAAGCTCGGCAGGCGGCGATTACGCAGGAATTGTCAGAAATTGTAGGCGGTGCTGCCGCTATTGGATAAGCACGCGTGCGCGTGGTTTTGATTTATGTTGGCGCCATCGCTGAGCGCCGTAGAACACACAGAGGACTCGAAAATGAGTAGTGGAAAGGTTGTACAGGTTATTGGCGCGGTCGTTGACGTAGAGTTTCCCCGCGACAGCGTTCCCAAGGTGTATGACGCCCTGACTATCACCGAAAAAGGCCTGACGTTGGAAGTTCAGCAGCAACTGGGTGATGGTATTGTTCGCGCCATTGCTATGGGCCCATCTGAAGGTGTCAGCCGAGGTCTCTCTGTCGATAACACGGGCGCACCGATTGCGGTTCCGGTAGGGATCGAAACGCTTGGTCGTATCATGGATGTGTTGGGTAACCCTATTGATGAACGCGGACCCATTGGCGAGCAAGAGCGATCGTCGATTCACCGCGCGGCTCCTGCCTATGAGGAACTCGCAGCGTCTGACGAGTTGCTTGAGACCGGTATTAAAGTCATTGACTTGGTTTGTCCGTTTGCAAAGGGCGGCAAGGTCGGGCTATTCGGTGGTGCTGGTGTTGGTAAAACCGTGAACATGATGGAACTGATTAACAACATTGCGACCGAGCACTCGGGCCTGTCCGTATTTGCTGGTGTGGGTGAACGGACACGGGAAGGTAATGACTTTTACTACGAGATGCAGGAATCTAAAGTCGTCAACGTAGAGAACTTACCTGAATCAAAAGTCGCAATGGTTTATGGGCAAATGAACGAGCCGCCCGGCAACCGTCTTCGAGTGGCTTTGACGGGCTTGACCATGGCTGAGAAGTTCCGTGACGAGGGGCGAGATGTCCTTTTGTTTGTTGATAATATTTACCGATATACGCTTGCGGGAACCGAGGTGTCCGCACTTCTTGGTCGTATGCCGTCTGCTGTGGGTTATCAGCCCACGCTTGCAGAGGAAATGGGTGTTCTTCAGGAGCGAATCACGTCGACCAAGACCGGTTCTATCACGTCGATTCAGGCCGTATACGTTCCAGCTGATGATTTGACGGACCCTTCGCCTGCGACAACGTTTGCGCACTTGGACTCGACCGTCGTCTTAAGTCGCGATATTGCGGCGAAAGGGATTTACCCTGCAGTTGATCCACTCGATTCAACCTCGCGTCAGCTCGATCCACTGATTATTGGTACAGAGCACTACGCCGTCGCGCGAGGTGTTCAGTCCGTGCTCCAGCGTTACAAAGAGCTCAAAGACATTATTGCTATTTTAGGCATGGACGAGCTGTCTGAAGAAGACAAGCTCACGGTCGCGCGCGCTCGAAAGATTGAGCGATTTTTGTCGCAGCCCTTCCACGTTGCTGAAGTATTTACCGGATCGCCCGGTATCTATGTGTCATTAAAAGACACCATTACTGGCTTCAAAGCAATTTTGGCAGGTGAATACGACCACTTACCCGAGCAGGCGTTCTACATGGTGGGCTCGATCGAGCAGGCTGTCGAGAAGGCCGAGAAGCTCAGCGCGTAATCGGAGACTGTAATGGCACTGACCATTCACTGCGACATTGTTAGCGCAGAAGCTCAAATTTTCTCAGGCCTTGTTGAACTGCTGGTTGCCAGTGGTTCTTCGGGCGAGATGGGTGTGACTTACGGGCACACCCCGTTACTGACTGACCTAACGCCAGGAACGGTCCGCGTTGTCCTTCAGGGTGGCGACGAGGAAGTCTATTTCGTTTCCGGTGGTTATTTAGAGGTACAGGGAGACGTCGTGACTGTTTTGGCAAACACCGCGGTGCGTGGCGAAGACCTCGACGAAGAAGCGGCGGAAGCGGCGCGAAAGACCGCCGAGGAGGCGCTGGCGAACCAGTCCAGTGAACTTGATTACAGCCTTGCGTCGGCACAACTTGCAGAGGCTTCGGCACGGCTTGCAACGTTGAGAAAGCTCAAGAACCGCGCGGGACGTTAACGCGCGTTTTATCAAACGCCGGGGTAGTGTCACCTTTGTCTGACTCGGTACTCTAGGAACTTTTGCCGTAGCAGTTGTCATACTGCTGTGCGATCCTCCCAGCAAATTACTTGATAGGTTCAGAATGCTCGAAGTTATTGTTCTGGCGGCCGGGCGCGGAACACGTATGCGGTCTGCATTGCCCAAGGTCCTTCATCCTGTTGGCAATAAGCCGATGATCAGCCACGTGATAGACACGGCGCGCGAACTCAATGCTGCAAGGATTCATGTCGTCGTCGGTCACGGCGGTGACGCTGTTTCAGAGGCGATCGCCGCGGTTGACGTAATCACTTACTCACAAAAAGAGCAGTTAGGCACAGGCCATGCGACGCTCACTGCTGCGCCCTCTTGTGGCCCCGAGAGTACCGTATTAGTGCTTTTTGGCGATGTGCCGCTTCTGTCGTCCGACGTACTCGCCGACGTCGTACACATTGCCAATTCAGGAAACCCAGTACTACTGGCTGCAAAGCTCGATGACCCCACAGGGTACGGACGCGTTGTGCGCAACGCCGCGGGAGATTTTGCGAAAGTGGTCGAACACAAAGATTCGACAGCCACTGAGCGTGAGATTAGGGAGGTCAACACCGGGGTGCTGGCGGCCAAAGGGGCGGACTTACTCGGGTGGCTTCAGCGTGTCCGCAACGACAATGTGCAGGGTGAATACTATTTACCCGACGTTCTGGGTCTGGCCCTTGAAGACGGTGCCGTGGTTAGCGTGGTCGTGACAGATCGGGCCGATGATATTTTAGGTGTGAATGATCGAGTTCAATTGGAGCACATTGAGCGATCGTTCCAACGCAAGCAGGCGCAGGCGCTGATGACTGCGGGCGTGCACGTTGCAGACAGGGGTCGACTCGATGTTAGAGGATCGCTGTTGTGTTCTGAAGATGTATTCATTGATGTCAACGTGCTGATTGAAGGGGACGTGGTTATTGGACGTGGCGCTGTTATTGAGGCGAATTGCGTGTTGAAAGATTGCGTCATTGGTGAAGGCGCGCAGGTGCGTGCGTTTACCCATATTGAAGGCGCAACAGTTGGTCCAGAGTGTCAGGTTGGGCCCTAT
Source organism: Luminiphilus sp. (assembly GCA_029251065.1). Lineage (GTDB taxonomy): Bacteria > Pseudomonadota > Gammaproteobacteria > Pseudomonadales > Halieaceae > Luminiphilus. Next base: position 9,584 of record JAQXEB010000173.1, on the reverse strand, counting down.
GCTCGACTGCGACCGGGCGCGGAACTGTCGGCAAAGGCCAAAGTCGGAAACTTTGTTGAAGTGAAGAACAGTCACTTCGGCAAGGGCGCAAAGGCCAATCATCTTGCTTACGTTGGCGATACTGAAGTCGGTGCAGGTTCTAATATAGGAGCAGGTACGATTACCTGCAATTACGACGGTGTTAATAAACATCGAACTGAACTGGGTGAAAATGTTTTTATCGGTTCGAACAGCACATTGGTCGCGCCGCTAAATGTTGCAGACAACGGATTCGTCGCAGCAGGGTCGACGGTGACCTCTCCGGTTGGTGAATCTGAACTTGCGGTCGGCCGAGCAAAGCAGCGCAATATTAAGGGGTGGCGTCGTCCCGAAAAACCAAAAAAGTAGGGTTAGATATGTGTGGAATTGTCGCGGCTGCAGCGCAACGCGAGGTATCAGAGATTTTGCTGGAGGGCTTGCGGCGCCTTGAGTACCGCGGCTATGACTCCGCCGGTATGGCCCTGGTTGATAATGATCACGCACTTCAGCTCCATAAGTGTCTGGGCAAGGTTAAGGGACTTGAAGACGCCAACGCATTGAGTCCTATTGTGGGTTGCCGCGGTGTAGCCCATACACGCTGGGCTACACACGGCGCACCGACCGCTGCAAATGCGCATCCCCACATCGCTGGGAATCGAGTTGCGCTGGTTCATAATGGCATTATCGAAAATCACGCAGCGCTTCGGTGCGACTTAGAAGCCAATGGCGTGACGTTTCAATCAGAGACCGACACTGAGGTCATCGTGCACCTTGTTCATGCGCAGCTCGATGCGGGATCAACGCTGTTTGACGCGGTGAGAGAAACGGTGACAAAACTGCAGGGTGCGTATGCGCTTGCCGTGGTCGATACCGAGTACGAAAATGAAGTGGTCGTGGCGCGCGAGGGAAGTCCCCTGGTGTTAGGGGTCGGCATTGGTGAGACGTTTGCGGGTTCCGATACACTCGCGCTGCGCCAAGTGACCGACACGTTCGTCTATCTTGAAGACGGTGATCTCGCGATCTTAAAGCCTGGTGGTTATCGTATCTTTGACAGTAATGGTTCCATTATTGAGCGCGATAAAACGCGTCTTGCCGGGGGCGATAATCAGACTGATCGTGGCGGCTTCGAGCACTACATGCTCAAAGAGATTTACGAACAACCCGATCGACTGCGCGACACGCTCACATTCACAGGGCTTGACGACGCGTTATTTGGTGACGCCGCCGCTGAGATCTTTGATCAAGTGCAAGCCGTTCAGATTATCGCCTGCGGGACTAGCTATCACGCAGGTCTTATCGCTCGTCATTGGCTCGAGGGCCTTGCCGGTGTGCCTTGTCAAGTCGAGGTCGCGTCGGAGTTTCGTTATCGGCGGTCCGTTTCGTTGCCCGGGACGCTCGTGGTGACTATTTCTCAGTCGGGTGAGACGGCAGATACACTGGCCGCCATCAAACATTTACCCGACGATTATGCGCTTGCTAAGCTTGCGATCTGTAACGTCGATCACAGCGCCATCGTTCGCGCGAGTGACCTGGTGTTCCTGACCCGAGCTGGGCCTGAAATTGGTGTGGCGTCGACTAAAGCGTTTACCACGCAGCTCGCCGCGCTCATGGTGCTTATGACGTGTATTGCTCGTCGCCAACCCGCGAGCACGTTGGATGAGGCCTTAGTCAAGCAGGCCATTGCTGAAATTCCATCGGCAGTTGAAGCCACACTTGCTCGGGACGTAAAAATTGCTGAGCTGGCGCCCAGCTTTGTCCATCGCGACCATGCCCTATTTCTGGGTCGGGGTGTTTATCATCCGGTTGCTAAGGAGGGTGCACTTAAGCTCAAAGAAATTTCTTATATTCACGCTGAGGCTTACCCTGCAGGCGAGCTCAAGCACGGCCCATTGGCGCTCGTCGATGACAAGATGCCTATTGTGGCGGTCGCACCGAACGACCAGCTTTTGGATAAGCTCCGTTCGAATCTTGAAGAAGTTCGCGCACGCGGTGGCCAGCTGTTTGTCTTCGCTGACCAGGCCGTCGGTTTCGAGAGCGGTCCCGGTGTAACGGTTATCGATGTTCCCTCAGTGTCAGAGCTTGCAGGACCTATCGTGTATACCGTAGTGCTGCAGATGCTTTCCTACCATGTTGCGGTTGCCAAGGGCACTGATGTGGATAAGCCGCGCAACCTCGCCAAGTCAGTTACAGTGGAGTAGGTTTTACTCACCCGTGTTTATTTCGGTGCTTGTTTTATTCTCCTTTGCTAAAACACTTAAATTCAAAACGAGTTTATTTTAGTGTTTCGGTCGGGCGGCGTTACGACATATTCGGTGTTCTCATTGCGAATAATGGGACACCTGACACCTGACACCTGACACCTGACACCTGACACCTGAACTTCGACTTCGAGAGAAGCCTCGAAACTCTGGACGCTGCGGCAAGATCCCTTCGATGAATCGTTGGGATTGTTAAGGTAGCCTAGCTCTTTTTGCGTTTGTTGACCACAACGCTCGGCGTTTCTGATATCGGGATTAATCGGAACTGCTCTGCCCTTTCAAGCGTATTATCCAGGATCTGCTGTAAAAATTGAAAACACGCGTTTATTTATTAAAATTCTAAAAAGTGTTTCGCGAATACTGACAGTTAAAAATGCTCGCGTGCGTTGCACGATCGAGAACGCCAGATGGATATCCAGCAAACCTCGCCGGACAGTCATTTGTAATCACATTAGTAAAAAACACCTTTAATCACTTATAAATAATAATAAGTGTTTCGTGATACGATGAGGCTTAAGAGACTTCAAGAGATGTCGTGATGTTAGAAAGGTGTAAGGTTGTGGTCCCGCGAAAGGCGGCGCGCACCCAAAAGCGACAGGTGGGACTGGCGGACGGTGCCTATGTCGAGCAATCCCACGAGGTTAAGACCGAGGTTCGTTATGACCGTTTTGACGGTGCTGGCACAGTCCGTGGGTCTTCAGACCAAACACTGACTGCACCGATTCAGATGATCAGGTTGTGGGGGACATACCTGCGCGTTGCACTCGAGTGCGAACAAAAAGGTATTGAAATTGATGGGGTACCCATCACAGTTAACCGCGACTTCTACGAGGGCTGGGATATAGACGCCCTGCTTTACACGAAGTTCAGTGACTGGTTTTTTGGTAAAGACGCTGTTCGTGGGACAGAAGGTTGGGTCCTAGGCGCGAATCCGCACCGGCATTTGTTTCTAGAGGAGGAAATAGGCGTCTTGAATGCAATGGATTTCGAGGCGGAGTCATTTAGCCAGGACCATGTGTACATCAAGATTCCAAAAAACCGATATCGATCACAGGTGGGTCGCGAAGTTGATCGGGCACTGAAACCCCATCTTTTAGAGTTTGGTGTTGATAAACGCGTTGATCGTTTCAAGTTGTCTGGCGTAAAGACGCCTTACATCCACCTTCACAAGAGATACAACATTTTGATCCAAAAACTGAACGGCAAGTCGCGTAAGGAGATTATGGACTGGATCAACGACAAGTATGACCACGTTGCTGTTGCTAAGCAGCAAGGTCGAACAAAAGTTTATAACAAAGAGACCAAGACAATAGCGTTTTTGGATCCTGCAGTGGATAAACAGGTGATCTCTCACGAGCAATCTATATCCCGTGAATGGGTAAAAGGCGTACAGAATTTAAAACGGGTCTCAGAGGGTGTGTTCCCATAGCCGTGCGGCGAACGCGCGGCCATCGACGTCGCTGATATACTGGCGCAACCACAAGTCGATTGAGTGATCTGAAAACATCATCACTGATGCGGTCGACTTGGGTAATCACACTCACATTTCTTGCGACATTGAGCGCAAACGTTGGATGCTGTGGCACCTTTTTTAAATCGGATTTCGCGCTGTACCGGCTGTTTTTCTCAGGTATACTCGCCGGTTTCCATTTTCGAGCGTCCACTAAATGGCGCTGAGTGAGAAACTAATGGCTGAACCTGCCGTCGGTATCATCATGGGTTCACGTTCCGATTGGGGCGTGATGGAGAATGCCGCGCTCATTTTTGACACGTTGGGCGTGTCGTATGAAACCAAGGTTGTCTCTGCACATCGCACCCCTGACCGCCTTTATGAATATGCGCGATCAGCGCGTGAGCGTGGTCTTAAAGCGATCATTGCAGGTGCGGGCGGGGCGGCACATTTGCCGGGTATGGCGGCCGCAATGACGCCGGTACCGGTGCTCGGTGTCCCTGTTGACGCGACGGTTCTCAATGGAATCGACGCACTTATGTCGATCGTGCAGATGCCAAAAGGTGTTCCAGTTGCCACGTTTGCAGTGGGTAAGCCCGGCGCTGTTAATGCCGCCTTATTTGCCGCAGCGATGCTGGCAAATGACGATGCTGTCATTCGTGCCGCGCTTGATCGCTACCGAGAGGCACAGTCTGCGGGTGTGCCGATTAACCCTGTTGATTGAGCGTTAGAGCCGTTATGTCAAAAGGTCGCTTAGGTGTTATCGGCTGTGGTCAGTTGAGCCAAATGTTAGGCGAGGCTGCAAACAGGCTCGGTTACGATGTGGCCTATCTGTGTGTCGACGAAACCCCCGTGGTCGAGGGCTTGGGTTCGATTTATTTCCCTGATGAATTAGACGCGTTTCTGGCTGATTGCGATGCGGTTACCGTTGAGCGCGAGAGCCTGCCCGATGCAATGCTGAGGCGTGCAGCCGAGATTGGACTTGCACCGAATTACGAGGCTCTGGTGATATTGCGCGAGCGTGATACGCAAAAGGCGATGCTCGATCAACTTAATATTCCGACATCACCCTGGCGTTTGGTTGAAAAACCGAGCGAGTTAGACACTGCACTTGCCGCGTTGCCCAGTGCTCAACTGCGTTGTAAACGCACGTTGGGGGGCTATGACGGTGGCGGTCAGTGGCGTGTTGACAGCCAGTCGCTGAGTACGATTCCAGTTGACGCCTACCCCGTCATTGCTGAAGCGGAGATCGCGATCGAGACCGAATACGCCATTGTCATTGGCCGGGATCAAAACGGCCACACCGCATGCTATCCCATGACTGAAAATGTGATGCGTGACGGTATTTTGATAGGCAGCTATGTCCCGTCGGGCATCGCGCCAGAGATGGCTGAACAAGCCATTGATTACGCTAATCGCCTGGTTGAAGCCATGAACTATGTGGGGGTCTTGGCGGTGGAGTTCTTCGTCACCGAGGGACGATTGATCGTCAATGAAATCGCACCGCGCGTTCACAACACCGGCCATTGGACCATAGGGGCCTTGGGCGCTGATCAGTTTACGCAACATGTAGGGTGCGTCATGGGTGATGCTGTGAGGAATCCGGTCTTCACTGAAGCGGCGGCCATGGTCAACCTGCTGGGCGATGCATTACCGGCCCGAATGCCCGAAGGGCCCATTCGCACCCTAATTCAAACTTACGGTAAAGGGTTCCGACGGGGTAGAAAGTTGGGTCACATAACGCTAATCGGTCCTGACGCGAGTTTGATTAGATCGGAGGCCAACGCACTCATTGCTGAGCTGCATGATACGTAGCCCCTTAGGTTGTTGAGCGGGCTACGACATTGAATACCGACGTGTTCAAGGCCCCGATCGAGGCCTTGCACTTCTCACTCTCCCAAACCACGAAAGACGACTTCGAATCGTTATACGCCATTGCCGCTGACCCGCTTGTGTGGGCGCAGCACCCTGAGCGAGATCGATGGCAGCGCGGGAAGTTTGCTCTTTTCTTTGACGCTGGCTTGCTTAACAGCTTGGGTTGCTACTCGATTCTCTAAAAATCATCGCAGTGCATTGTTGGGTCCACACGGTTTTATGGGCTCGACGCCGAGACTGCGAGTATTCGTATTGGTTTTATGTTCCTGGCGAGGTCCCTATGGGGCACGGGTGCGAATGCCGAGATTAAAGGCGCCTTGTTGGCGCTGGGTTTCAAATATTTCGATACAGTGTTTTTTGATATTGGCCCAGAGAACAGTCGATCAATTGCAGCAGTGACCAAGCTCGGTGCACTCTTTAGTCACAATGTATCAGACAATAAAGCGGTTTATGTGCTGGCAAAGTCAACGTGGAACCAGCAAATTAAGTGTTAACGCAAACTCGAAGGCCAATGATGAATAGCCAGATTCCCCTACCCGTTAACTTCAATGAAAAGTTCGCACTTTTTAATGACCAATGGACCCCCAAAGTCATTGCTCAAATGAATGACTATCAGTTCAAGCTCGTGCGCCTTCAGGGAGAGTTTGTCTGGCATGAGCACACGGAGACTGATGAAACGTTTATCGTGCTTGAAGGCTCGCTGGTTATCGACTTTGAGGAGCGCTCTCTCACGCTCAATGCAGGGGAAATGGTCGTCGTACCTAAGGGGTGCTTGCATCGTCCTCGTGCTGAGACAGAAGCGAAACTACTACTCGTAGAGCCTGTCGGTGTGGTTAACACAGGTGATGCGCAGTCTGCACTGACCGCACCGCTTGATCAGTGGTTATAGCGCGGTGCGTGTTTTGGCTGCACCTTAGGAAAGATAAATGCCTCACCTTTTGACGATCATTGTCGCGGGAGTTTTGTTTTATGCCGGTTTTGTGCAGACGTTTTGGGGGAACGACCCCTACCTAGGCTGGGGGATTACTGTTATCGCCGCATTGGTTTTCGCCGAGCCTGCGGGACGTATTGTGGCGCCGTTAAAAATTTCCGGACGACGCCACAAAGTGGTGCTTGGCGTCACTTTGGTCGCCATTTTATGGATTTCTTTGGGTGTGGGCGAGCTCTGGGACAAAACGCAGTTGATGTTGGAGCATCTGCCGATGCCGCACATTACCGGGTTTTAGTTGACGCTCCTTTTGAGCTTAGCATTCTTAAACTCGCCGTCTTTGAGCTGCGTGACAATGGATTCACCGTCTGCTCGGCTGCCAATGCCGACGACTTGAACACGGTAAAAGAGCTCTCCAGACCGTGACTCCACCGCTACTTTAGCGTCGAGGCCCTGCGTATTGAGCTCAGCAATAACGGCGTCTGCACGACTGCCTTGGTCATAGGTGTCTACGAAGACAAACCAATTCTCCTGCATCGGGAGTGATTGCAAGCGAATCGGTGTTTTCGCCTTGGCGGCGACAGGTTCCTTGATGTCCTGAACAGGAGGCGCAGGTGTGGGAGTCGCTTGAGACTTTGGGCCATCCGCCGGCGCTTTTCCAATCCAATACGGCCCAGCATTAAGCTGTAAAGACATCCAATCTGACGCCTGCGCGGCATCGCGTTTTGATTCAAAGCCTGCCGCCCGTATTCTAAAATACTGCCGCCCGCCAACGTCGGCTTCTGCAACTGAAACATTAACGGGCTTGAGCTGCCCTCTCAGAAAGGCTGCCCTGTCGGCAGCGACAGCGCGTGAGGTATGACTTTCTAAATTGACAAACCAACGGCCACCACTTTGCGATGGCGCTGTTGCTGCAGCGGGCTTTTCAGGGGCTTTTGAGATTTGCGTTTTTTCTATTGCATCGGCGGCGCGTTGTGCGTCTCTTTCTTTTAGAGCTTCGTTTTCACGCACAAGTGCATTGTATTGTTCTTGGAGATTACGGTTTTGTGTTGTCAGTGCCGCGTAGTCTGACACTAATTGAGCATCCGGTTCGGCTGTCTGGTTTTCAGCGCGCTTTAGTGAGCGGACAGTGTCTTTTAGCGCTGCGATCTCGACATCCGCGGTGCTGCGTGTATCCAACCAAAGACCGCCCATACCCACAGCGGTAATCAGTCCGATAATCGCGATTGCCCAAGCCACCTTGGTGTTGCCGTTTGAAGGCTGAGACGCTGTCTCACTATGATCTGTGAGCAGCGCTTCCGACGCTGACGGCGCCTCATTCTCTGCTGTCTCTAGTATTGTGGGCTCCGCGGTGGTTTCGCCCGCGGGCGGCACTTCGAAGTCGTCGTCTTCCAGCCAATCAGTGCTTTCATCAATGTCGTCTTCGTAGTCGCTCGAGGCCTTTGGTTTGAGGCCTTCCGACCAATCAGCCGGCGGCGTGAGTACACGTTTTTTATCGTCTTCTTTATCGTCCATGCTGTGACCTCCTTTACCCCACGACAGAGTATCAGAAAGACGCGTTAAAAATGCCTTACATGCCGTCTCAAATGGCGCTTTCGAGTACACTGTGAGGATGGATGTTTCAGATATTCTCGATGGTTTAAATGAGGCGCAGCGCTCAGCAGTGGCTGCGGAACAAGGCAACCAGCTGGTACTTGCTGGCGCAGGGTCGGGTAAAACCCGTGTGCTTGTGCACCGTATTGCATGGCTGATTCGTGCAGAAGGGCTCTCGCCTTATTCGGTGATGGCAGTGACGTTTACCAATAAAGCTGCGCGTGAGATGCGGGGTCGTATCGAAGAGATGCTTGGACGACCGACTCAAGGTCTATGGATCGGTACGTTCCACGGTTTGGCGCATCGGCTGCTACAAACACATTGGGCCGAAGCGGGATTGCCCCAAAACTTTCAGATTTTAGACAGTGACGACCAGTTGCGCCTAGTCAAGCGCGTTTGTCGTGAGCTTGGTCTTGACGATGCAAAGTGGCCACCCCGACAGGCGCAGTGGTTTATTAACGGGCAAAAGGATGAGGGACTCAGAGCCGGCCACATTGATCCGCCACTCGGCGATCTTTACACCAAAACCATGGTCAAAATTTACGCGTCTTACGAAGAGGCCTGTCAGCGAGGCGGTTTAGTCGATTTTGCGGAGCTTTTGCTGCGGGCGCATGAGCTCTGGCTTAAGTCCTCTGAGACACTGGCGCATTATCAAGGCCGATTTAATATTTTATTGGTCGATGAATTCCAAGACACGAACTCTATTCAGTACGCCTGGCTGCGGGTGCTGGCGGGGAATGCGATCCCAATTGTTGCCGTCGGTGATGACGATCAATCCATTTACGGTTGGCGCGGCGCTAAAATTGAAAATATTCAGCGGTTTACTCAGGACTTTAAAGACACACAAACGGTTCGTCTCGAGCAGAATTACCGTTCTACCAAGACTATTTTAGACGCCGCTAATGGGGTTATTTCCCATAACGGCGGCCGCTTAGGGAAAGACTTGTGGACCGATGGCGATGACGGCGATCTCATTAGGCTTTACGCGGGATTTAATGAGCAAGATGAAGCCCGTTTTATTGTGGAACAAATCCAAGCGTGGACGGATGAGGGAAATACGCGCAAGTCGAGTGCCATTTTATATCGGTCAAATGCGCAGTCCCGAGTCATTGAAGAGGCGCTCATACGTGGGGGTCTTCCCTATCGAATTTACGGTGGCCAACGATTTTACGAACGCCTAGAGATTCGATGTGCGCTGGCCTATTTGCGTCTCGTTATTGGTCGTGGTGATGACCCGGCACTGGAGCGCGTTATTAATACACCGACGCGCGGTATTGGCAGTAAGACCATCGACGACCTGCGTGCAATTGCGCGTGATCAAGGTGTTTCCATGTGGCAGGCGATCGTCCTTACCCAGCAAAATAGTTTGCTCAGCACGCGAGCCCGCTCGTCGCTCGCAGGCTTTGCTGCTCTGATTAATGAACTCGACAGCGAGACACTGGACCTGCCGATTGAAGAGATG
>JAQXEB010000172.1 GCA_029251065.1 Luminiphilus sp. | reverse complement strand
TTGACCCCAATCGCCTCACCAAAATAGTCTAAAACACCAACGGGCTGACGATTAAAGAGAAAAGTCACGCCCTCTTCGCGCGCGTTCTGAACTTCTCGACGCGAACCCGGCATATTTTCTTCGTCGCGTCGATAAACACAAAAAACTTGCTCGGCCTGTTGTCGAACAGCGGTACGCACACAATCCATAGCCGTGTCACCACCGCCGAGTACCACCACTGTCTTACCCTTCAAATCAATGAAATCTTCCTCAGGCTGCGCATAACCCATTTTCTCATTGACGTTACCAATCAAATAATCAAGCGCCTTATAAACACCCGGTAACGCTTCTCCTTCGAACCCGCCTTTCATCGCCGTGTAAGTGCCCATACCCAAAAAAACGGCATCAAACTCGTCGAGTAAATCGTCTGCATCGATATCGAGACCAATCTCAGTATTGAGCCGGAACTCAACACCCATTTCTTCAAATACCTCGCGGCGACGCTGCATCACCTGCTTCTCAAGCTTGAACTGAGGAATACCAAACGTTAACAGCCCACCAATTTCAGGGTACCGATCAAATACCACCGGCTGAACACCGTTACGCACCAAAATATCAGCACAGCCAAGACCTGCAGGGCCTGCACCAATAATCGCCACCCGCTTCCCTGTAGGAATCACGTCCGATAAATTTGGACGCCAACCCATGGCGAGTGCTGTGTCAGTAATGTATTTCTCAGCGTTACCGATGGTCACAGCACCAAACCCATCGTGTAACGTACAGGCGCCCTCACAGAGGCGATCTTGAGGACACACGCGCCCGCAGACTTCCGGCAACGTATTGGTCTGATGACTCAAGTCGGCCGCCTCAAATAAACGTCCCTCAGACAGAAGCTTCAACCAATTTGGAATGAGGTTGTGAACCGGGCACTTCCACTCGCAATAAGGGTTACCGCAATCAAGACAACGATGCGACTGCTCGGCCACCATTTTTTCTGTGAAAGGGTCATAAATCTCGACGAACTCTTCCGTGCGCGCTTCCATGGACTTTTTAGCGGGGCTGCGCCGCTCAACATCAAGAAATTGGAATGGATTTGCTAATCGCTCCGTCACTTCGTTCCCCTTAGTCTGTGTAGCGCAAACGAGCCAGCAACTGATCGAAATCTGCCGCCTTAGGCTTCACCAGCCAGAACTTACCGACATAGTCTTCAAAATTGTCGAGAATTGTTTGCCCCCAAGCAGAGCCCGTCTCGACAACAAATTCTTCGATGTTATCTCGCAGAAAGTGACGATGGGCCTCAGCAGCCTCGCCGCTAATGCGATGAATCTCAACTAACTCACCGTTGTAATGATCGGGAAATGCACGATGCTCATCAAGCACGAAAGCTAAGCCACCCGTCATCCCCGCACCAAAGTTGAGGCCCGTAGCCCCAAGCACCGTTACACAGCCACCGGTCATGTACTCACAACAATGATCACCAGCGCCCTCGATCACGGCGTGCGCACCCGAGTTACGCACCGCAAAACGCTCGCCCGCACACCCCGATGCAAATAGTCGACCTCCGGTAGCACCGTAAAGGCAGGTATTACCAATAATGCTCGCGTCGCGGCTCTCGAACCGACTGCCCTTGGGTGGATAAATGACGAGTTTCCCGCCGGCCATGCCTTTACCCACATAGTCATTACAGTCGCCACCGAGGTACATGTGCAGCCCGCCCGCGTTCCAGACACCAAAGCTTTGTCCCGCGGTTCCACTGAGTCTTAAAACAACTGGCCTCGCTTCCATGCCTTCATTGCCGTAGCGTTTTGCAATCTCTCCCGAAATACGAGCACCGATCGATCGATCGCAGTTCGTCAGTGAAAACTCAAACTCACCACCTTGATGAGCCTCAATCGCTGGCAGTACCTCGTTGAGAATGAAGGCGGCTTTCTCGCCTCTGTCGAAAGGCGGATTCCGCTCCACCTCACAAAATTGTGGCTGATCAATCGCAGTGTCATCGGTCCAAGTAATGGGATGAAGATTGAGCGAATGGTGCTTTTCTGTCACACCGTCCAGGTGCTCTAGTAAATCAACGCGCCCGATTAAGTCCTCAAGCTTTGAGACACCCAACATCGCCATCCATTCGCGCGTCTCCTCGGCTACGAAGTGGAAGAAGTTAACCACGCGTTCGACGTCTCCAACAAAGTGATCCTTGCGAAGTTGATCATTCTGAGTGGCAACACCCGTAGCGCAGTTATTCAAATGGCAGATACGAAGGTACTTACACCCCATTGCAATCATCGGCGCGGTTCCAAAACCAAAGCTCTCAGCACCCAAAATGGCGGCTTTCACAACATCCAATCCAGTTTTCATGCCGCCGTCAGCTTGCACACGAATTTTCCCACGTAACCGATTACCACGGAGTGTCTGATGCACCTCAGCAAGCCCCAGCTCCCAGGGTGATCCGGCATGGCGGATCGACGTCAGCGGGCTTGCGGCGGTACCACCGTCATAGCCTGAAATAGTAATCAAGTCAGCATAAGCCTTCGCAACGCCCGCCGCGATCGTGCCAACGCCCGGTTCCGACACAAGCTTTACCGACACCAGTGCGGTTGGGTTGACCTCTTTCAAGTCGAAGATTAACTGCGCCAGATCTTCGATTGAGTAAATATCGTGATGCGGCGGCGGCGAGATCAGTGTCACGCCAGGTACTGAGAATCGTAAGCGCGCAATGAGGTCATTGACCTTCCCACCCGGTAGCTGACCACCCTCACCAGGCTTCGCCCCTTGAGCAACCTTGATTTGCAACACTTCAGCGTTAACTAAGTAGTGTGGTGTGACGCCAAAACGACCTGAAGCGATTTGCTTAATCTTCGACACACGGTTTGTGCCGTAGCGCGCGGGGTCTTCACCACCCTCGCCACTGTTCGATCGTGCACCGATTGCATTCATGCCCATTGCAAGCGACTCGTGCGCCTCAGGCGACAGCGCACCGAGGGACATACCGGCGGAGTCAAACCGCTTCAGAATCGATGCAATAGACTCCACGTCAGCAAGCGCTATCGGGTTAGGGCTGGGCTTTAACTGGAGTAAGTCACGAAGTGCTGCAACGGGTCGATCATTACAATGATCCGCATACGTTTTATAGTCGCGCGGCTCGTTACTCACTACCGCTTGCTGCAAACTCATCACCACGTCGGGGTTGTAAGCATGGTACTCGCCACCGTGGACATACTTGAGCAGCCCACCGGCAACAACAGACTTACGCTTAAGACGTGCAGACCGTGCCAGCTGTTTTTGGTCAAACTCTAAGTGTGTAAAGCCGGCACCCGAAATTCGTGACGAGACGCCACGAAAGGCCATAGACACCACCTCCGCATCGAGACCAACCGCCTCAAAGAGCTGGGCGCCGCGATAACTGTTGACCGCAGAAATGCCCATCTTTGACATAATCTTAAGAAGGCCCTTATTAATGCCTTTGCGGTAATTTTTGTAGCAGGTTGCGGGCGCACCCAGCACTTCTCCACTGGCCAGCTGTGCTGTCAAAACGCTATACGCTAAGTAGGGGTAGACGGCAGTGGCACCGAAACCTAACAAACACGCCACTTGATGGGAATCGCGCGCGCTGCCTGACTCGACAATTAAGTTGGCGTCGGCGCGAAGGCCATGCTCAATGAGGTGATGGTGAATAGCACCCGTCGCCAGCAAGCTGTGCATAGGCACTCGCGCCTCACCAAAAGCACGATCAGAGATTACTAAGACGTTTGAACCTCCGACGACATGTGCGGCAGCCTCTAAACACAAGTTTGTCAGCGCCGTCTTAAGATCAATATTGTCAGGATTGTAAGTTGCATCAATAATCTGCACCCTCAGGTCAGACTCGTGCAGCGCAAGTATCGATTCAAACTTACCTTGCGATAACACAGGCGAGGTCAAACTGGTGCGCCTAGCGTGCGCTTCGGTCTCCTCAAACAAGTTCGCCTCTCCGCCCAAGTCCACTTCAAGCGACATAACAATCGCTTCACGTAACGGATCGATCGGCGGGTTTGTGACTTGCGCAAATTTTTGTCTGAAATAATCGTAAAGCGAGCGTTCACGAGACGAGAGAACGGCCATGGGAGTATCGTCTCCCATAGAACCGACAGCCTCGTTACCGGACTGGGCAAGCGGCTTAAGGACCTGGTCCCGCTCTTCAAGGCTGACCTGAAACATTTTTTGATAAACGTCGAGCTCTTGACCCTCGATCGGTGCCGTAACCGCCGTATCATACGACGCCTCAATATGCCGCGCGTTATCGCGAAGCCACTGCTTATAGGGCTTGCT
>JAQXEB010000171.1 GCA_029251065.1 Luminiphilus sp. | reverse complement strand
CATCGCGGTCGTTGTTCAATTCACGGAGATGGTAGTGCGTAAAACAAGTCCGCTCTTGCACCGGGTTTTAGGCGTCTATCTTCCACTCATTACGACCAATTGTGCGGTACTGGGCGTTGCTTTGCTGAATATTAATCAAGCCCATAACTTTATGGAAAGCCTGATCTACGGGCTTGGTGCCGCACTGGGCTTTTCGCTCGTGCTGGTGCTCTTTGCTGCTATGCGAGAGCGCTTAGTGGTCGCCGATGTACCGGAGCCGTTTCAAGGCGCCGCCATTGGCATGATCACGGCAGGACTCGCGTCGCTCGCCTTTATGGGTTTCGCAGGGCTAGTCTGATGCTTGAGTCGCTAAGCGCCCAACCCATTTTGCTTGCACTGATTGCCCTCGTCGGCATGGCGCTTCTGTTTGGTGCACTGCTGGGATTCGCCGCTGTAAGATTTGAAGTTGAGGGCAATCCTTTGTCCGATCAAATCAACGGGATCCTACCCCAAACTCAATGCGGGCAGTGTGGTTACCCGGGGTGCCGTCCTTACGCCGAGGCCATCGCAGAAGGTGACTCGATTAACAAGTGCCCGCCCGGTGGCGAGGACACCATTCACGCCCTTGCGGATTTACTCGATGTTGAACCCGAACCCCTTGACTCTGAGCATGGTATTGAAGCGGAACCCACCGTGGCGTATATCCGCGAAGCGGAATGTATCGGGTGCACGAAGTGTATTCAGGCCTGCCCTGTCGACGCCATTTTAGGGGCTGCAAAGCTGATGCACACCGTCATCGTCGACGAGTGTACCGGCTGCGATTTGTGCGTCGAACCTTGCCCGGTTGACTGCATCGACATGATTCCCAGAAAAGGCGGCATCCAACACTGGTTCTGGCCACTGCCCGATGAAATGGGAACAGGCGATGTTATTGCGACCGATAGAGAATCTGAGCAGGTCGCGGCGTGAGACAGATTTTTGATATTCACGGCGGTATTCACCCACCAGAGCGTAAAGAGCTTTCTGATCCAGGCTTTGTCATGGATTGCCCGCCACCCAGCAAGCTCGTTCTGCCGGTCACACAGCATATCGGTGCGCCCGCACGCCCTATTGTCGAGGTCGGCGATACCGTACTGGGCGGCCAAATGATTGCCGAAGCACAGGGACCGGTGAGCGTCCCGGTCCATTCGCCCAGCTCTGGCACGGTGACGGCAATTGCATCACGGGCCGTCCCACACGCATCAGGCATGACCGACACGTGCATTGAAATCACACTCGACGGACGGTGCGAATGGATCACGTGTCAGGGCGTCACGGACTGGCGAGCGGAGTCTAAGGCAGCACTCCTGGACCGAGTTCGTCTCGCAGGTGTTGCCGGCCTTGGAGGCGCGGGCTTCCCAACAGCCATAAAACTCGCGTCCGACCGAGCGATTGGAATACACACACTGGTCATTAACGGAACCGAGTGCGAGCCGTATATCACGGCAGACGATACGGTGATGCAGTGCTTTTCGCGTGAGGTCGTCGAAGGTGCAGAAATTCTGGCTCATATGGTCGGCGCTGAAACAATTTTACTGGCGGTAGAAGACAATAAGCACGAGGCGGCCGAGGCCATGAGAGATGCGTCGGCTCATCTGGCATCCGCTGAGGTTGTTACCTTCCCCACAAAGTACCCCTCCGGCGGTGAGAAACAGCTCATAGAGCTGCTGCTCAACGTCCAAGTTCCATCGGGCGGCATTCCGGCAGATATCGGTGTCTTGTGCCAAAATCCGAGTACTGCGATGGCCGTGCGTGCCGCCCTGATTGACGGAAAGCCACTGACGGACCGTATCACCACCTTGACCGGGATGGCGCTGGGTAAGCCCGGCAATCGTCGCGTCATGCTAGGAACACCCATCGGTGAGCTCCTAGCCCACGGGGACTTCAACAGCGAGACCTCAGATCGCGTCATTCATGGTGGTCCCATGATGGGGTTTTCAGTGACCGATCTGGACATGCCTGTCGTGAAAATCACTAACTGCGTACTGGCGCCCACACGAAGTGAGATCCCGCCGCCACAACCGCAACAGGCCTGTATTCGATGTGGCCTGTGTGCAGAGGTCTGTCCGGCTTCATTGTTGCCGCAACAACTGTATTGGTTCGCGCGCGCCAAAGACCAAGAACAGCTTGAGCGTCACCACCTCATGGACTGTATCGAATGCGGTGCCTGTGCTTACGTCTGTCCGAGCCATATCCCGCTTGTTCAATACTACCGTTCGGCAAAGGGCTCGATGCGCGAGGCGTCAAAAGAGAAAGTGCGATCAGACAACTCACGGGTGCGATTTGAGGCGCGTCAAGAGAGGCTTGAGCGAGAAACCGCTGCGCGCGACGCCAAACGAGCAGCGCGCAAAGCCGCGGCAGAGGCTCGGCTGGAAGCTGGAGATGACCCCGTGCAGGCGGCCATCGAGCGAGCGAAAGCGAAAAAGGCACAACAGGAGGGCGAGCAATGAGTTTATTGCATGTGTCCTCGCCACACATTCATAAGCCTTTTTCCTCTGTTGAGCAGGTCATGAAGCAGGTCCTGTTGGCAACCATTCCCGGCGTTTTGGTCATGACGTGGTTTTTTGGACCGGGAACGTTACTGAACATTATTTTTGGCTCAGCACTCGCACTCGGCTTTGAAGCCTGGGCACTTTGGTTGCGCGGCAAGGATTTTAAGTCACCACTCAAGGATCACAGCGTCATCGTGACGGCCACACTACTGTGCATTGCACTGCCGCCCTACGCGCCTTGGTGGCTCATTGCGGTTGGAATAGGCGTATCAGTGTTACTGGGCAAGCATGTCTTTGGTGGATTGGGCTACAACCCCTTTAATCCCGCCATGGTGGGCTACGTGGTCTTGCTGATCTCCTTCCCTCTTCAGATG
>JAQXEB010000170.1 GCA_029251065.1 Luminiphilus sp. | reverse complement strand
ACAATATCAGCGCCAGCATCCGCAATCGCCTCAATTTGAGCAACGGTCGCGCTGACATCGCAGGTCTCCGTATTCGTCATACTTTGAACGCTGATTGGGGCGTCACCACCCACAGGTACATTGCCAACCATAATCTGGCGGCTCTTACGACGCTTGATCGGTGAAGCCTGACTCATGGAGAGTCCCCCTAAATTGTTCTTATAATCTTAACGCTGCTCCAACTGCGCAGCTGTCCACGCCCTAAAAATCGACGTCTCGGCGTAAAGGTTTCTCAGCACCAACATATTGCTCGCCTCTAAATTCGCATCGCCCTGAAGACGCGCAATCTCTACGCCAAGAATGAGAGCTCGCGCCGTTTGACCGCGTGCCCCTTGCCGATAGCGTTCATAATACCCACTCGCAGCGTCTTCATCACCCTCGGTAAGCGCGATCTGAGTCAACTCCAGTAGCGCAGTGGCATTTCGCGGCTCCATGAGCAACGCTCGATCAAACGATGAACGCGCATCTTGCACATCACCCGTCTGTAATAGGGCCAGCCCCAAGTTGACAAAAGCTTGCGATCGCCCCCTGTAGAGTGTGTCGTCAGTCACCTCCTCGAAGGCGCTTGCTGAGTCACGGTAACGCCCTTGAGCAAATAAGAAGGCCGCATAGTTATTCCTAATCCGCGAACCGCCACCGAGTGCTAGTGCACGATCGAAACTGCGTTCAGCCCGCTCAAACTCACCCGTACGCTGATAGACCAGCGCAAATGCTTCCAGTACATCCGGACTACTGGCATCAATATCAGCTGCTAATTCAAGGTTCCGCTTCGCGTTCTCCCAATCACCGACACCAATGTACTGTCGAGCCAACCCCACACGCTGTTCGAGCGCCATTTGCGGATTGACTGGCACCGGCTCTGGGCCCGAGGTTTCGGTAACACATGCGTTCAAAAAGACCGTGAGTATCAGAAGTGAAAAGTATTTCACCGGACGTCTTACCCCTCTAGTGTCTCAAGTTCTTCGTATTGTGCACGATATCGAGCAGAACGTTTTGTACGGTCGTTAACGTCGCCAACGAGCTGTCCACATGCAGCATCAATATCATCACCCCGCGTTGTCCTTACTGTGACGATGAATCCTGCTTCCATCAAGACTTTCCAGAATCTGGAAACCGCATTTCCGCTGGGACGTTCAAAGCCGGAATTTGGAAAATCGTTGAAGGGAATTAAGTTAATCTTACAAGGGTAATCCTTGAGCAGCTGGGTCAGTTCCTGTGCGTGCTCCACTTGATCGTTGACCCCCGCAAGTAAGGTGTATTCGATCGTTACTACACGCTTCTTGTCAGTTTGTGCATCGATGTAAGCCCGCGCTGAGCTGAGCAGCTTGTCGATGGGGTACCGACGGTTGAGCGGTACGATTTTATTGCGAATCTCATCGTTCGGTGCGTGCAATGAAATGGCAAGACTGACATCGGACAACTCGGCAAGCTTGTCCAGTGCAGGAACCACACCCGATGTCGACAGCGTCACTTTGCGTTTTGAGAGGCCATAAGCAAGGTCGTCGCACATCAGATCCATTGATGAGACGACATTATCGAAATTGAGCAGTGGCTCCCCCATCCCCATCATCACGACATTAGTGACAACCCGTCCTTTTCCGGGCTGCCAACCGTCGTAAGAATTGATCGCAAGCCACACTTGACCAATAATTTCGGCGGCGGTCAGATCGCGCTGAAAACCCTGCTTACCGGTAGAGCAAAACTTACAGTCAAGACTGCACCCCACTTGGGATGAGACGCATAGTGTTGCTCTGTCCCCCTCGGGAATCAGAACCGCCTCGACGAGTGCACCCCCTGTGACGCTGATCGCCCACTTTCGAGTCCCATCGGTCGAGTCTTGCTGACTGCTAATGCCTGGCGGCGTAATTTCCGCAAGTGTCTCGAGCCGGTCTCTGAGCGCCTTTCCAAGATTCGTCATGACCTGGAAGTCGCACACGCCTTGGTGATGAATCCACTTCATCACCTGTTGTGCACGGAACTTTTTTTCACCAATCTCAGCAAAAAAATGTTCAAGCTGGGCACGCGTCATGCCCAGCAAGTTAACTTTGCTGATGGGCTTAGTTGTTGCGATCACCCCATCTGGCATCGTGCGCAAAGAGGCCTTATCGGCCGCAAAGATCGCTTGCGGCGAAGAAGTAAGCAATCTCTCTGGCTGCAGACTCGGGAGCATCTGATCCATGAACTGCGTTCGCGTCAATCGATTTTGCAAAATCCGCTCGGATAGTACCGGCGTCCGCCTCAGCTGGATTTGTCGCACCCATGAGTTCACGGTTTTTGAGAATCGCGCCCTCACCTTCCAAGACTTGAACCACAACAGGCCCTGAGGTCATGAAGCCGACGAGGTCCGCATAAAAAGGACGGTCTTTGTGCTCAGCGTAGAAGCCGCCGGCAACGTCGTCCGACAAACGCAACATCTTTTGTCCCACGATCTGGAGTCCCGCGGCTTCAAAGCGCGCGTTAATCTGACCTGTGACATTTTTTGCAACCGCGTCAGGCTTGATGATCGAGAGGGTTTGTTCAACGGACATGAGTGTCTCCTGCTAATAATTAAATGAACGCTCGTTGGGTCATACAGTGACCAAGCGCGTCGCGCGCGGAGTATAAGGCGTTTGCCTCAGGCTGTCATGGCAACAAAAGTGTGCTTTTTAATGCTTCTCCGAGGCGTGATTGATCGTGTATCTCGGAATTTCAACGACAAGCGGGTCAGCACCCACGACGGCCTGGCAGGACAGCCGGGACTCGGGCTCGAGTCCCCACGCCTTATCCAAATAGTCCTCTTCCAGCTCGTCGGCGTCACTCAGCGAGTCAAACCCCTCTCTGACGATCACATGACAGGTGGTGCAAGCGCACGACATTTCGCAGGCGTGCTCGATATCGATATGGTTTTTCAG